>JBEGTV010000074.1:0-8536 GCA_041179225.1 Deinococcota bacterium
TTTCAAAAAAGCAGTTTCGTTATACGCCCCAACACCGTGGTTCAAAACATTATCGGCAACTGTCGTACCAATTTTATAGGGTTTAGTGAACCATAAAACAGGTTCAAAGGTAGGACGCAAATTACCCAAACGCCACCCAGAGAACTCATCGGCGGCGGCTTGATTATCGCGGCGTTCATACACCAGACTCAGGCGTTGCGCCCGGTGGGCGGCTCGAGATTTTAACCACGAAAGCATGTCCTTAAAACTAAAGCCAACATCCTCAAGGGCGGCAATACAACGGTGAGAATAACGACGACCCGCAAAAACAATCGCACTACCACCCGGTTTTAAGACTCGCAACCACTGGTTTGCCCAAGTTTGACACCATTTGTAATACTGCAATGGAATCTCACGGTCAGCTTCTGACCAGCCGTTAATCGGTTTACCACGGCTCTTAAAAACCGAACCTGCACTTTGCTGGGCTGGACTCGAGCCAAGATAGGCTGAATTGGTATTGTCATGCAGTACATCCCAATCTTCTGCGCCTATACCGTATGGAATATCGCTGAGAATTAAATGCACCGAAGATTCGGGTAAATCTTTAATGGCTTCGATACCATCTGTTTGCACTACTCCATTTTTTGGCAAATAACCGCTCATTGCTGCACCTCGAACAATTGGTTACTCGAGACTTTTGTAATCACTTGAATGCGTGAGTCTACATTGTGTGATTTGAGTAATTCAGCAATTGCATCGGCTCGAGACATTTGCATGATGCGCTCGCGTTCATTCGCCAGATGCGTCAATGCTTCATTTTTAAGGATTGCCAAAGCGAAACTTGAGTTTTCTTTTTCTTCTATCCAAATTTCTTGGACTTCATCGGCAAAACGCAGTATTTCCAAATTGATTGCCTTCCAGTAAAACAACGCATCTTTTGATGGATTCATGGCGGCGACCACTTGAAATAAATGGTGCAGAAGTCCCAAAACTCGAGCCTGACCAAGAAAAGACACTAATCTGAGCAGTACGACCAAATGGGCATACGAAAAAATACAAACATTCATGGTTGAGGCTTGCTGATAAATTTGGCTTTGGCTGCTTGGTAATTGATAAAGCGGACAAACAATCATTGCAAATGGTTTACCCCGTTTCCAAGTGTGCATCGAATTTATTTTGAAGTCTTTCTGGTTTTTGGCAGTGCGACTTAAACGAAAGGCTTTGGCATCAGCAACAAAACTTAGATTTTGGCTGACGCATTCAACATCTGCCGCATCAGCACGTTCGGTCAGGACTAAGCTGGTTAAACCCAATTGCTCAAATGCTAAAGCAAGTAGAATATCAGTGTATTTTGAGTACAGTTTTTCTTCGCTCGAATCATGTCTAAAAGACTCTGGAATCACACCACAAAGTTCAAGATGCCCAATCAATCCTATCAATCCGAGGTTGTCGAGTTCTGCCCGCAATTGTTGCTCGAGACTTCGCACAGAAACGATAAAGTCGCCATCAAATCGCCGAATTCTTTCTATCCAGTATGCTCGGTTTAGAATTTGAGCTTCAGATAATGCCATTTTTTCCTCTATTCTTCTTAAGCATACCCGATGTTACCAAATACCACTTTTTTGATACTCTAGGATAAGCCATCGTAGGCATTTTGCAGGACAGCAATCTCGAGCTTATTCATCTGCAACATCGCGTCCAGAACACGCTTGGCTTTGATTGGGTCTGGGTCTTGCAAGTATGCCCCGAGCATTGGTGGGACAAGTTGCCATGAAAGCCCGTATTTGTCCTTTAACCAACCGCAACGGCTGGGTTCGCCACCATCCGCTATGAGTTTCTCCCATAAGTCATCTATTTCGCTTTGGGTTTGGCAATTCACAAAGAGCGAAAATGCTGGTGAGAGTTGGTAGTGCGCCCCGCCATTAAATAAAATCAGTTCTTGTCCCTCGAGAATTAAGCGTGGTGGTGTGCCAATAATCTGAGAATTTGGGAAGATACTGGTGTAAAAGTTAAGCATTTCCTCGGTATTGCCATCAAACCATAAAAACGGCGTAATTTTATTCATGCGACACGCTCGGTGTGAAGTTTGTAATTGTCTAAAATCGCTTGCCAACCACTGCGTTGCAATTCGCTACTATTGACATCTTCGATTTCAAAGGTTTCGATAATTTTCGTTTCACTGCTCGAGACAGCCTCAAATTTGACACTGACGGCACGATCTCCAAGGCTAAATTCTAGTAACTCGAGTGGAATCACTTGGCTGTAAGTCCCCTGAAAGTCAAAGCCCATACTACCGTCTTTGGCTGCCATGCGGTACGAAAATTCTCCGCCAGCCACAGGATTATTGCTGGCGCTGGGGCATTCCCAGTCTGGGGAGGCAAAATTCCAGTTGGTGATGTGTTCAGCCTTCGTCCAAGTTGTCCAAGCCAATGCCACAGGTACGTTTACATTGGTGCTAACGGTGATTGATTCTGCCATAATGATTCTCCTTAACGACTGACCGCATAACGAGCCAGTACATTGCCTGAGCCAGCCCAAGTGCGGGTGCTTAAGAGTTTAAGCGATATGGGTGGGCGACCATCAAATATGGGGATGCCTTCGCCAGCGATGATTGGAAAGGTGGTTAGGTGTAGTTCGTCTATTAAATCGTGTACCAGAAGATGATTCCAGAGTATCCGACTGAGTTGGATTAACAAATTCCCGCCAGCTTGTTGTTTCAGCGCGGCGATTTGGGTCAGCACATCTGCGCCTCTGACAATCCGTGTGTTTTCTAAAGTGGCAATGTCCTCTAGGGTAATTTTATCGGAGACCACGATTTTGTTAATTTCTTTGATTCGTTTGGCTAACTCGAGCCGAATTGGGGTGGCGTTTGGGTCTTTGGATAGGTTTGCCCAGTATGCCATATTTTCTAAAAAGGACTTGCGCCCACTCAAAATAAGTGTGTCAGAGGCGTGAAGCAGTTCGGTGTTGTAGCGGTCAAAGGCTTGGTCTCCGTGGTAATCGGGGTGGTAATAATCAAAAAACTTGTCAATGGTTTTGTCTTTGGATTCGTAAAAACCGTCCAGCGTCACAAAGTTACAAACAATCAATTTACGCATTTTGAAATAGTTCCACAAGTTGGTCTAGGCACATCCCCCAACCAACATGGAAGCCCATGTCTTCGTGTTGCTGACGAGTGGCTTCGTCTTTGTGCATAGCAATGGCGGTGTATTTTGTGCCAGTCCCGTGTGGCTCGAGCAGAATTGTGGCGGTAAAAAAGGCTTTTTCGTTGGGTCTAAAATCTGCCCCTAAAGCATCAGTAAAGACCAATTTTTGATTGGGGATAATTTCTAAATAACAGCCTGTATTTGGAAAGTCTTGTCCTTCGGGTGAACGCATCGTGGTGCTGCACAATCCGCCAACCCGCAGGTCTATTTGGCATTCCGAAACTATCCAAGGACGCGGTGCAAACCATTTTTTCAGGTGTTCGGGTTGCGTCCACGCTGCCCAGACCAATTCTGGTTTTACATCCACAATACGTTCGAGTTTCAGGTCGGTGCTTGGGTTAAAGTTCATGGTTCTCCTTGTTTGGCTCGAGAGAGGGCTTAATTTGCATTAAATAACTGTCCAATTGGTCTAAACGGGTTTCCCAGATGTGCCGTTGGGTGCTTAACCAATGCTCGACTTGCTCGATGGTTTCTGGCTCGAGGTGATAGGTGCGTACCCGCCCAGATTTTTTTGAGTGTACCAAACCGCTTTTCTCGAGTACCCCAAGGTGTTGCACAAACGAAGGCAGTGCCATTGCAAATGGGCTGGCGAGTTGGCTGACGGTGGCTGACCCAAGACTCAGACGTTCAATCACGGCGCGGCGAGTTGGGTCGGCAAGCGCATGGAAAATTTGGTTGTACTCGAGCGATTGCTTAGGCACTTACCTAAGTATAAATGATTCGACTATTCTTGTCAAATCGCATTTTTTAGTAAAAATTATGTCATTAAACAATTTTTAAGAAAAGCTCCAGACTGTTTAGAATACCCATCATGCAACTCGAAACTTATTTACAACGCATTCGGTACCACGGCGCACTCGAGCCAACCCTAACGGTACTCAATGCCCTCCAAGAAGCGCACTTAAACTGCATTCCTTACGAAAATCTGGACATTCACCTAGGGCGCAATGTGCCACTCGGGTTAGCCCAAGCCTATAAAAAAATTGTTCTCGAGCAACGCGGCGGTTGGTGCTTTGAAATGAACACGCTTTTTGCTTGGGCGTTACAAGAAATAGGCTTTGAGGTACAGTGTTTATCCAGTGGTGTCTTGCGCCCCAACGGACAAACACCAGATGGCGACCATATGATATTACTGGTCAAACTCGGGGCTGGCACACACTTAGCCGATGTTGGTTTTGGTGACGGGGCTATTGAAGTGCTGCCTTTACAAGAAGGTATCTACCAAACAGGTTTTCTCGAGTACCGCATGAGTTATTCGCACCTGCATTGGACAATGCACAACCCGCCACAAAGTAATACGGCTGGTTTTGTTTTTAGCCTCGAGCCAAGGGCTTTAGATTATTTTGCCGAACGCTGCTTAGACTTACAAACCAATCCAGAAAGTGGTTTTGTTCGCACCACTGTCTGCCAACGCATGACTCGAGAAGCCTTGTACACCTTGCGTGGGGCGGTGCTGACAACGCTGGATAAAACAGGCAAAACTGAACACACCTTAGAGAATCTAGCCGATTACCAGAATGTGCTATTTCAAATTTTTAGGCTCGAGTTAGCCCAAAGCCCAGCACTCTGGGAGAACATCTGGGCGCGGCATCTGGAAAGGCAAAATCAGGCTGGCAATGTGGCTTAAGTCAGCCCTCAGTACGCCAAAAAGCCGAAGCCAGAACCAACAAAAACTTTGTACACTCGAGGCTATGGAAACTTGGTTTACCGCAGATTTACACCTAGGACACGGCAATATCATCAAGTATTGCAACCGCCCCTTTATGACCAAAGAAGAAACCGCTCGAGCTTTAACTGACCCACGAGGCAATTGGCAAATCTCTAAAGAAACCCTTGAGTACCACGATACCAGCATTCTCGAGACACTCAATGCCAATGTTAAAACAACCGACCACCTGTGGATTCTTGGGGATTTTTGTTTACGCGACCCCAAAAAAGCCGCCGCTTACCGAGGGCGTATTCGCTGTCAAAATGTTCATTTGGTCTGGGGCAATCATGACCCACGCAACCTCGAGCCGTTATTCTCGAGTGTTCTCGAGCAAGGAATGCTAAACATAAATGGTCAAGCGATATGGCTTAACCATTACCCAATGCGTTCATGGAATGGTTCTTTTCATGGTGCATGGCAATTGTATGGACATGTTCACGGGCGACTGCAAGCCGAAGATGCCCAAAAACCGTATTTGCTGACTCGAGACGTTGGTGTGGATGCCAGCGAGTATCGCCCTGTTAGTTTTAGCGAATTAAAAACTTGGATGCTGCCTCGAGTGAGGGCGTTTGAGGAACGCAAAGCCCAATTTATTGCTGGGGAAGTCGTGGAATTTGTGGAGTAGATCAAAGTCGAAATCGCCTAGCTGATAACCCGCCAACCACGTTCTTTTGCCACAGCTTCAAGGGCGCTGTCGCCACTGGCAACAATCGCTTTTACGGCGAGTTCAAGCATGGGAATATCGGGCATGGTATCGCCATACGCTGTCTGTAAAACCTGTCCAGCCAAGTAGTTCTCGAGTCCAAGGCGTTTTTCTAAACCAACCCGAATTCCGCCTATTACCTGCCCTGTCAGAACCCCGTTTTGTGTGGCAGTCGGTGTGCCAAGGGCTTCAAAGCCAAAACGTGCCGCGAATGCCTCGAGTACAGGTTGGTATGTGCCACTGGCAAGAATCACCCGAGAACCGTTTTTTTTGGCGGTCTCGAGTTCTTGCAGCACACTGCTTCTGACTTTGGGTAGTAATTCGTGTTCGGCAACCCAAGTGGCAATGGTCTTAAATTCTTCTGTGCTTAAGCCAGCAAAGAGCCGCATGATATTGGCTGTCCAACGATTCTGAAATTCACGTTTGGAAATCAGACCGAGCTTGCTGCTTATAAATTGTGGGAATTGACTTAAGAAAAAAAGCCAAAAATCTGTTTTGCGGTTGTGCTGTTCTAAATATGCCCGAATTCCACGCCATGTTTCACCGACTGTTAGCGTCCCCTCGAGGTCAGAAGCGATAATGTTCATTTAGTAATTGCCATCGTGCATCTGGAAACACAGACCAATTTGCCTGCTTCATCGGTAATTTGAATATCCCAAACATGGGTGCTTTTGCCTCGGTGCAAAGGTGTAGCCGTGGCAATCACGAAACCATCACGCTTGGGGCGAACATGATTGGCGTTAATCTCGAGACCAAAAGCATTTTCGCCGTTCTCGACAACATTTAAGTAAGCCCCAATACTGGCTACAGTTTCGGCAAGAGCCACTGATGCCCCACCGTGTAAAAACCCAAACGGCTGCGAGACTTTGGGTTGGACTGGCATTTTAGCGACCACTCGGTCTTTTGTTCCCTCGAGAACTTCGATTTCCAAGGTTTGCACCAGTGTTTGTTGTAAAGCACTTACATTATTCATGATTGCCTCCGGGCTTAAAAATCTGAAAAGTACCACTGCCGTGGGCGTATAACTTGCCGTTTTCTTGTCCAAGTAGCTTGGCTTCGGCAGTGGCAATACTTCGTCCAAAATGTACAACCTTCGCTTCGGCACGCAACACGCCTGTCTCGGCGGTCATGGCACGGACGTATTTAACCCCTAAATCTACGGTGGTTGAAGCAAAACCCATCGGCAAAGAGGCTTGCACCGCACAACCCAAAGCACTGTCCAAAATAGCTGCCGCGTAACCCCCATGAATCGTACCGATTGGGTTGTACAAAAAATCCTCGGCATGACCTTCAAAGACCGCTAAACCAACTTCGATATGAGTTAAACGAAAGCCAAGCGTGACCGCAATACTCGGGGCTGGAAGCTCGCCAGCAATCATTGCTTGAAGTGCCTCTAAACCCGTGCGGGACAATAATTCTTTGCTCGAGACGCGGCGTGGGTCGTAAGTGTAAGAACGGGTTTTTTGCATTTGCTCTAGCCTCCAGCGTACAAGTACGGACGAACTTCTAAACCATCTATTTGCAACTCGAGAAAACGCAGCACCCGTTCGATATGTACAGGGTCACGGTACATTTTAGAAAGCATCACTGCGCCTTCTAAGGATGCCAGTAGCACACTCGAGAAACTTTCGGGGTCGAGGTCGCGGCGCAATTCGCCTCGAGCAATACCACGTTCCAGAATGCCTTTAATCGCGGTGCGCCAACCTTCAAGCGCTCGGCGGACACTTGGACGAAGGGCTGGAAGGGCATCATCGGCTTCGATGGCAGCGTTCAGCATTGGACAACCACCTCGGACTGGTGGGTCGGTCAAAAAACTCTTAAAGACCTCGAGAACCGCATACAGCCGAGAACGTGAATCGCGGCGTTCCTCGAGCAGGGTGTTATAACGCGCTTCAACTTGTTGTACAGCAAATAAAAAGGCTTCCTGCATCAAGGCTTCTTTATTGGCAAAATGATTGTAAATGCCACCCTTCTCGAGTTTGGTGGCTGCCATGATGTCCGACAAGCTGGTACTGGCATAGCCTTGCTTGTTAAACAAAGCCGCGCTCTGTTCGAGAATAAATTCTTTGGTTCGTTCGCCTTTACGCATTGTTGTCCTTATAAAAAACCATTCGGTCTTTTTTAAGGTACACATAAAAATAGTATGTGTCAAGTCATGAACGGTACTTTTGATAAAGTCATCTAAATAGCACAAAAGAGAACTCAAAACCTTTAGGCTCGAGGCTATGAACTTATTGGGACTGCATCATATTTCGGGCATCACAGGAAAAATCGAAGCCAATCATGCTTTTTACACCCAAACCCTTGGGATGCGTTTGGTTAAAAAAACCGTCAACCAAGACGATACAAGGGCTTATCATCTGTTCTATGCCGATAAGCGTGGTTCACCCGGTTCGGATGTGACTTTTTTTGACTGGGCAAATGCAGCCCCAGAAAAATTTGGCAATCACAGCATTAGCCGTACTGGACTGCGTGTTCCCTCGAGTGAAAGTATTCTTTGGTGGGCGCAAAGACTAACCGATGCTGGCATGACTGTTTCAAAACCGCAAGAGCGCCATAACCGTTTAAGCCTAGATTTCTCGGATTTAGAAGGACAACGCTTTAGCCTAATTGCTGACCCAAGCGTTGACAACATTGTGCCTTGGACTGAAAAAATCCCAACCGAACATGCGATTCGTGGACTCGGCGCAGTGACCCTAACCGTGCCACAAGAAAAACCAACCGCCGAAGTTTTAACCAAAGTGATGAACATGACCAAAGTTGCCGAGTACACCTCGCCAAACAACCCCGCCCATCAGGTCAGCGTTTACCACCTGACTGGGGGCAACAGCAACACCGAACTCCACCTCGAGATACGCCCAGACCTAGCCCCAGCCCGTCCCGGCGCTGGCGGAATGCACCACGTGGCTTTTCGTGTTCCCAACGCCGAAGCCCACGCCG
>JBEGTV010000075.1:0-8458 GCA_041179225.1 Deinococcota bacterium
AAAAAATCTGCCATACTACAAGTCAATCAAATTCTTGCAAAATAACCGCCTTCTTATCTCGAGGCATGGGTTCTTTGTTTGAGATTGACTATTTGGCATTCGGCTCGAGACCACTTAAGCGAGGTAGTTATCATGCGTCATTGGAAAAAGATATTGGGAATTGGTGCGTTCACCGCCTTTAGCAGCTTGATTATCAGTCAAGCCCAACAAAGTAAACTGACCATTGGAGTCAGTTGGAGTAATTTCCAAGAAGAACGCTGGCGCACTGACGAATCCGCAATGGGGCAAGTGGTGGCATTTGCAAGGGGAGAACTGGTCAGCACCGATGCCCAAGCCTCGAGCGAAAAGCAACTCAATGACATTGATACACTGATTTCCAAAAAAGTTGATGCCCTGATTATTTTAGCAATGGACAAAGAAGCTATTTTACCTGCGATTGCCAAAGCCAAGGCTGCTAAAATTCCAGTCATCGCCTATGATCGGTTAATCGAAGAATCCAGTGTTTTTTACCTGACCTTTGATAACGTCGAAGTCGGCAGGATGCAAGCTCGGGAAGTGCTAAAAGTCAAACCCAAAGGCAATTATGTCTTTGTCAAAGGCGATCCGGGCGATCCAAACAGTGTTTTTCTGCACGGTGGACAACTCGAGGTGCTAAACCCAAGTATTAAACGCGGTGATATTAAAGTGGTCGGGGAGCAATTCACCGAAGGTTGGAAACCCGAAAATGCACAACGCATTATGGAACAAATGCTAACCCGCAATGCCAACAAAATAGATGCAGTGGTTGCTAGCAACGATGGCATGGCAGGTGGGGCAGTTGCAGCGCTGACCAGTGTTGGATTAGCTGGGAAAGTTGCTGTTTCTGGGCAAGATGGTGATTTAGCTGCCTTGAACCGCGTAGCCCGAGGCATTCAAACTGTTTCGGTTTGGAAAGATGCTCGTTCATTGGGCAGAAGAGCCGGTGAAATTGCTTTGCAGTTGGCTCGAGGTGTGGCAGTCGAAAAAATTCCTGGTCGGGCTATTTTTAGTAAAGGTCCAAATAAGGTCAGAATGAACTCGATGTTTTTAAAACCAAGCCCAATCACCAAAGCAAATCTTAAAGTTGTTTTGGATGCCAAATGGATTAGTAAAGCTGTTCTGTGTGAAGGCGTAAGCACTGCTGTACCTGAATGCAAATAATTTTTAGGTCATAAACCCCTGTCTTGCCCACCTCAAAACGTAGAGCAACTTGTTTTTTCTTGTTACCATTTAAACAGATGCCTCTTTTAGAAATCACAAAACGTTTTGTTTTTATCGCTCGAGCTTTTAGGCTTTTTTTGTTGGCTATAATTTGTTTTTTTGGTGTAGCCCGAGCTGAAACACTCGAAACCACCAATCTTACAATTCTTTATGCCTCGCATCTCGAAGCGCAAGCCCAAGAGCTTGAGCAGGTCTGGAACAGCGCTCAAGGTTTGATCTTAGAAGTCTCAAATCAGACTTTGCCATCTTCACTTTGTTTGGAGGTGATACCCTGCGCGGGGCTTGGTTTACAGCTTGACCCTGCCGAACCTGCTTTGCCCACTGGTTTACGTGGTCTAGTGGCATGGTTGCTCGAGACAGCAGCTAGACCTCCTCCTGCTTGGTTTCTGACTGCCTTGATTCAGTATCAAATGGGGGCAGTGCTACCCGATGCCAAAGCTGCTGCCAGACGCAGAGCATGGTTAAGTATCGGGGTATTCCCCAGTTTAACCGATCTGAATCTAAGGGTCAGTGCTGATGTTTTTGCCACTCGAGCCGAATTTGGTAGTGCTTTTGCAGCTTTTTTGCTTCAGCGTTTTGGCTTAGCCAAACTAAAATTGGTTCTCAAGTTTTATTACGCCAATTGGAGTTTATCCGATGCTTTTTTAGAAGTGCTTGGGGTGAGTCTCGAGTCGTTATTTGCCAATTGGCACAGCTTTGAATTAGAACAAGCGGCTGTAACGGCAACACAATTAAAAAACACTGCCTTGCCTATGGGTGAAGTCATTGCCACAAATCTTGGCAAAACAGTTTGGTTATCGAACAAAGAATTTATCACCATAAAAGGCACAAGTTTATACCGTGGTCAACTAGGAAATTCTCAACTTACATTACTGGGAAAACTTGCTTACACGCCCAATAACCTAAGTTTAAGTGGTGATGCTTTGGTCTACTCGAGACCACGGGCTTTTGGGGCAATTTCAGGTGAAGTTTTTCGTTTTGTAAATGGTGAAGAACAACTGACCTTGGGTGCAAATGCCACCGATGCTGTTGCTGATGGAGAATGTGTCGTTTATGTCCAAGCCGCCTCGAGTATCTGGCGTTGGTGCAATGGCATCAGTCGCCTGCTTTGGAAAGCCACAAAGGGTTGGCGAGTACAGGATTTAGCCGCCCAGTATGGAAAAATCGCCATGACAGTTATCCGAGCGGGTGGATATTGGGATATTGCCGTGCTAGACAATGGTATTTTTGGTTTTATCACTTCTGACCTTAGCCATGACCAAACACCACATTGGTTAGACACCCAAACCCTTGTGTACAGCAGTGATCGCCTTGGCACGACACAACTCTGGTCAGTCCGTCTTGACGAGCATACAAGCCAACAAATCACGGCGGTTATTGGAGGGGCGTTTGATCCAAGTTTACTGCCCAATGGCACAATCTCATTCTCGAGTTTTGCAGGGCTAGGCTCAGAAATACGCTTAATGCAGATTCAGAGGGGTATTACCGTTCCGCTCGAGATGTCTGAGCCACCCATGCCACGACCCAGCACACCGATTGCCCCAACTTTACTCCCAGACTTTGGCATTGCCTTCTCGAGTGGCTTGGGCTTGGAGGCTTTGGGTAGTAACGGCGTACTGACTTACCGTATCGCCGTGGGTTACGATTTTTTTGGCACAAACGGGATTGCCACAGATTTCTCAATGCGTTTTGCACCCGTTCAAGGCTGGCAACTGACCGCCACTGGCAACGTTAATCAAACCCGTGGTTATCGGCTTTTGGTTCGCGCCACTTGGTACGGTACAGGTGAAGTTTTTGCTGAGCCAATCAACCTGATTTTCTCACCATTTCTCACCTTTGAAAATGGTGTTTTGATCGGCTGGCTAGACCTTGGTTTTGGGGCTGGTTCGAGTGATGCGTGGGGGTATGTGCTGCAAAATTGGCAAGTCTCGAGTCGAATCAACACCAATGTGCAATACAGCCTAGGATTGAACCTTGCGGATATGGTGGCAGGGGCAATACTCGAGACAAATTTAGTCGCTTCTGGCACATATGGCAGCCCGCCTTTACTTTTAGCGCAATTGAGTCTCCGCACTTCATGGACAACCAAATGGCGTATTGGTGATGGAGTTCTGAGTTTTGAACGCTTGACACCACAAGTCTTTGTGTTAGTCTCGAGCAAAGAAACCAGTGCTGGATTGCAAATTGCTCTTGATGGGGTTTTGAATTACAACACTGTTTTTAGTCTGGGTTTTGAAATCAGTTACTCGAGCCGCAACGCATGGATTTTTGGGATTATTTGGCGATGATTAAAACTCGAGTAAGAATTTTTGCAACACCTGAACATGATCCTCGAGTTGCTGCACCGTGATTTGCTCTAAAGTCGTATGTGCCAAGTTTTCCTCGCCCGGTCCAAAGCCAACACAAGCAATTCCCATTTTATGCGCCCAACGTCCATCCGTGGCAAATTGCCAAATTCCAGACTTAGACTGTCCAAGAAGATCATCCCTGACACGCTGCAAAGCTGTGACGAGCGGATGATTTGGCTCGGTGATAAAACCCGGATTCTTGACCCCATCTGTGCCACTTGTCCAATCATCATAAGAAACAAAACTAGCGGGCAAACCAGTCAGCAAAGACTCGAGAATTCGGCGTACATCCGCGCCAACCTCAGTTGTGGTACGCCAATCAAGCGTTAGAGTAATGGTATTTGGAGTCAGATTATTGCTGCTCGTGTCGGCATGAATCGTGGTTGGTGAAATAGTCGAGACTCCAAGAATCGGATGCTGTGGTAACTCGAGAAGCCGCAAGCGATTTAGAAAAACTCCGTAAGCAAAATGTGGATTTTCGGTGTGCAGCCCAAGGCTGGCATGGTGCGCCCGACCATGAAAACGCACAGTGCAACGACAAACCCCGCGATGTCCGAGCATGATTTTATTGCCACTGGGTTCTCCAACCACACAAAACCCAATCTCGAGTAACCCAAGCGGAGTCTCAAGCGGCAGCTTAGAAACCAGTTCTGCCATGCCACGCCCACCAACTTCTTCTTCGACTGGCACAGCCAAAATCACATCGCGTCTAGGACGCAAGCCAGTTTTGAGTAATCCAGCCAATGTAAAAAGTTGAGCTGCCAATGGACCTTTAATGTCCACTGCGCCACGCCCATAAATCACACCATCTTCCAGAACCCCAGCAAAAGGCGGATGCTGCCAAAGAGCCGTGTCCCCAACATCAATATGATCCAAATGGGTTAAAAGCATGGTTGCCGCGCCACGCTCACGCCCACGCACCAAGCCAAGGGCGTTGCCTGTTTGGTCAATCCAAGCAGCATCAAAATTTTGCACCTGCATTTCTTGCACCACTCGAGCCGCCAATGCAGCTTCGGCATAAGTACGGCTTTCAAGCCGCAGAATTTCTTGAAGGAAAGGAATCACAACCTAAGTATAACGGCTGCACTAATGGGCATCAAACCATGTATTGCCATTGCCAATGCCGACACCAAGCGGCACAGACAGTAAAAATGCTTCTTCCATGACGCGTTGTACCAGACTCGAGACAATTTCTACATGCTCAATTGGACTCTCTAAAACAAGCTCATCGTGAACTTGCAGCAGTAGCCTTGCGTTGTACGGCAAAAGTTGCGGCTCGAGGTCAATCATGGCGCGTTTGATAATCCCCGCCGATGTACCTTGAATCGGCATGTTAATCGCGGCGCGTTCGGCAGCTTCACGGACATTAAAGGCTTTGGAAGAAATTTCGGGGATGTACCTTCTTCTGCCAAATAAATCTTGGACATACCCGTGTTCGTGGCAGTGGGCTTTGGTGGTCTCGAGATAATCTTTGATGCCGGGGTAAGCCGCAAAATACCCTTCGATAAAGGCTTTGGCTTGACTGTGACTAATCCCTTCGTCGCGGGATAACCGGTGTGCGCCCATGCCGTACAGAATGCCGTAATTGATGGCTTTCGCGCCGCGCCGTTGGTCGGTGGTGACGCTCTCGAGCGGAATGTTTAGAATCGCGGCAGCCGTGCGACGATGAATGTCTTCGTTATTTCTAAAACCTTCGATTAAATTTTCTTCTTGGGTGATGTGCGCTAGTATTCGCAATTCGATTTGTGAGTAATCGGCGCTGATGAGTTTATAGCCTGTAGAAGCAACAAAACCTTTGCGGATTTCACGCCCGATTTCGGTGCGAATCGGAATGTTTTGCAGATTCGGATTGATGCTGCTGACCCGTCCTGTGGCTGTGCCAATTTGATTAAAAACCGTGTGTAAACGCCCGGTTTTAGGATTAACCATGTTTGGTAGCGGCTCGAGGTACGTGCCGCGCAATTTGTTGATTTCACGGTACTCGAGAATCTGCGCCACAATTGGGTGTTCTTCGATTAAAGGCTCTAATGCCGAAACTGCCGTACTGCGTTTACCAGTCAGTTTGGTTTTTTTACCAGAGGCAAGGTTCAGTTTGTCGTATAAAATTGTCTCGAGTTGGTCACGCGAATTCACATTGAAGACTTCGCCCGCGAGGTCGTGGATAACACCCTCTATCTGCTGCATTTTACTTAAAAATTGGCTCGAGAGGGCGGCAAAAAACGGGGCATCTATGCAAATTCCAGTGGCTTCCATTCGTGCCAAAACTTTTGAAACGGGTTTCTCGAGTTCGGTATAGAGTTTTTCAAGTTCCGGTGCAAGTTCGGCTCTGATTTTCTCGAGCAAGGCGTGGCTCTGCGCCGCTTGGTTGGCGGTGTCTTTGCTCCAATCTTCTTGCAGGTAACGGTTACAAATCGCTTGGGCATTGTTGTTGTTTGGGTCTAGCACATATGCCATTAAAAGTGGGTCATCACCCGGTTCGGTTTTGGTGGCAATCGCAAGCGCCTTCGCATCAGCCGCACAGACTTCGCCACTTGGCAAGTAACCTTGCGGCGCAAGACTCGAGCCGTGCGCTGTAGCATATGCTAACTGCACCAAACTCGAGCCAACGGGGTCGTTGGGGTTGCCCAAGGTAAACGCCCAGACCGCTTCTTGTGGCGGGTTTGTCCAATCGAGCAGGGTAATCTCGCGCAGTTTGACCTCGGGTGCGGCTGGAACGCTTGTACCGCGAGACTCGAGCAAGGTCTGAATTTCTTTTAGCACACTGTTCATTTCAAGGTCACGCAAGAGCGGCAATAATCTATCCGTATCTGGCAAAAATTGATTGGCAGCCGTTAAATCCATTTGAAGCGGCAAATCGGTAATAATCCTCGAGAGTTCCATGCTTAACACCACATTCATATGGCTGTCTTTAACTTTCTGGACTTCTTTTTTAGGTTCGGCGGTATCCAAATTATCCAAAATATGTTGCAGTGTACCGTTGACCTCGAGTAACTTGACTGCGCCTTTTGGACCAATGCCCTTAGCACCCGGAATGTTATCTGAACTGTCACCCGTCAATGCTCGGTAATCCGTCCATTGTTCGACGGTCACACCATACTTGGCTTTGACCATTTCAGGGGTGATTAACTTATCATCTGAGCCAATCACCCGCACTTTATCGGTTAGAAGCTGGTAGGCATCACGGTCAGAGGTCAGAATATAGGCATCAATACCCTCGGCTTCGGCACGTTTGGCAATTGTGCCAATCACATCATCGGCTTCGTAACCCGCCAACTCGAGCCGCGTTAAGCACATGGCATCCACGATTTCTTTGATGCGCTGAATTTGCTTTGGCAGGTCTTCGGGGGTCTCGGCACGACCGGCTTTATATTCGCTAAACATCTCATGACGAAAAGTCTTGACGGGCGGGTCAAAAACCACAATCACTGCCCCTTCGTTTTTCTTTAAGCCCTCGCGGATGTGTTTAAGAATGGTTTTAATAAATCCATAAATTGCATGGGTTGGTTCGCCCTTGGAGTTCTGTAGCCTTTCTGAACCCCTTGCCAGACCGAAGTAAGACCTGTACGCCAAAGCGTGACCATCCACAATAATCACCCGTTTGGGTTTAATCCCACCACTCATCCGAGGGGTTGGTGGAAGCGGGTCGTGGGCTTGTGGCGGAATGCCGTGTTCATCGGGTTCAGGCTGGCTCGAGACAAATTTAGGTTCGGGTTGACTCGAGATAATTTCGGTTTGTGGGTCAGGCGAGGCAAGCACAGGCTCGGGCAAATCGGGTGAGGCAAGCCTTTCTTGCTCCAATACGCGCACCTCACGGGCAGGATCGCCCGCCACTACAGTTTGTGAAAACAGTTCATCTTGGGTCATGTGGGTAGTCTACTCGAAATTCTGTCTCGAGCGAAACGACCAGATTATTCTCGAAAATCAACTTTCGCCCTTCGCCTACCCTCTACCAAATTTCTTTTCAGGGGCTGTCCAACGTATGGCTTCCCATTCTGGAGTTAGGGTCATGCGTTGAGCTTGCTTAAACTCGAGGCGAGTAGCGATGCTCCAACCCCTGTCGTAATCAAGTTCATCATTGGTTTTGCTGGCATTGGGAAATAATGTCCAAATAAATCCTTTTTGGCGTAGCGATTTAGCCGCCCTTGGGAAGTACCCTTCGACGTGTTCGCGGTTGGTGATAAATAGAATTACCACGTCAAATAAACCATCTAAGTGGGTTTCGACAAAAATTTCTGGAATCAGTCGAATTCGGTTTAGGATTTCATCAGGGGCATTACAAACACTGACTGAACTACCGTGACGAATCTCGAATTTATTGGTGATTGGTTGCGGGTTCATATGACCTCCAAGGCAAATACTTTAAGTGGGGCTTCTTCAATTTCTGGTACAGGGTAATCTATGCCAGACTGTCCGAGCGATTTTAAGAGATTATATCCTCGTTTGGCTTGGTCAAGTCCTTTGTGAATAGCTTTTTTGAATTGTAAACGACTGAGTTTGGCATGGTTGCAACAAGCAAGAAGCAAACCATGCGGCTCGAGCAGTTGTAGGGCTTGGTAAACGAGATCGTCATAATTATTGGCTGCCGAAAATCTCGAGTGTTTAGAAGTGGCAAAACTTGGTGGGTCTAAGATGATTGCGTCAAAGGTGTCGCCACGCCTAGCAAAACGTTTGAACCATTCAAAAGTATCACCGCTAATAAAATCCATGTCCTGTGGCTCGAGATTATTTAAGTGGTAATTTTCTTGTCCCCAATCCAATACTTTACGCGATAAGTCCAAATTAACCACGCGGCTTGCGCCCGCCAGACTACTGACCAAACCAAAACCACAAGTATAAGAAAAGCAGTTTAATACTCGGCTTTTGCCAATGTT
>JBEGTV010000076.1:0-8406 GCA_041179225.1 Deinococcota bacterium
AGGAGTCGGCATACGATTTTTGTAAGGTTATCCAACCCGTTACAAGCATCAAATTTGGAATAATCAGCACAAGTGGACTCGAGGAGTAAAGCGCCGCCGAAATTCCAAGTCCAAAAAACACATCCAGCAGTACCGAAATAAGCCATAGTCCGACCAGAAAAACCCGACTTGCACCAGCATAAAGGCTCATCTGCCAGACCACTCGAGCCGCAAAAAGCAGTGCCAGCACAGGAGGAGCAAATGGTAATTCGAGCAAGAAAAAGGTTCGTAGCACAATCCAAAGTAAAGCCCCAAAGAGCGCTCCTAAAAAAAGATTCTGTCCTAAAGCCAAGAAAAGCGGATACTCGAGAACTTTGATTGGCACAGCAGGGGTAATTCCAAGGCGTATGACATCACGGCTGGAAATAATTACACTTGGTAATCGTGGTGAGGAAATCGCAAAAGAAGCAAAGAAAAGACTCGAGAAAAGCAGCGCTCCTAATTTTAAGTATTCGAGTGGTAAAGCAGTTTTGAGCGGAATAAGAAGCTGGAAACCTGCAATTAAATAGACCACCAACCAGAACAACAACCAAGCCACCATGCCCCAACCAAAGGCTTTTTCGACCCAAGCAAAAAACTTTTTCCAAGCCCTCAGTGCCGTTGCACGCCGCAAAAACGCAACAGCGTTCACTTGAGCAACTGTTCCGATATGGTTCACTCGAGCAACCGTCCGTTCTCGAGTGCCAGCACACTGGCATTTTGCATTGGTAAGTCAAGTTGATGAGCGCTAAACAGCACGCACCCACCAGCATCGGCTCGAGCTTCCAAGGCTGCGCCCAGTGTAATTTGGGCATCTTGGTCAAGCGCATTAAAAGGCTCATCGAGCATGAGTAACGGAGCTTCTAAACCCAGTGCCAAAGACAAAGATAATTTTTGACGCATTCCCCTCGAGAATTCAGAAGGCAGATCGTTTAGGCGGCTTCGTAAAAAAAACTTCTCCAGCCAAACTTGAATTTGCGTCTCTGCTTGCGGTTGCTCATACAGCCGTGCCACAAATTGAGCGTGTTCTAACACGGTTAAATCTTCATAGAGGGCAGCTTCATCCGGCACAAATAAAGTTTTTTTCTTAGCGGCTAAAGTCATTGGTTTTGCACCACCAACCAGCACTTCACCCGTAAATGGAATTAAACCAGCTATCGCCCGAAGAAGCGTACTCTTACCCGCACCATTCCGACCCGTGAAACGCAGTAACGCACCCGCTTCGACATTAAACCCAATATCCTCGAGAATTTTTGTACCAGAAAGCGTTACATTCAGATTCTCGACTTGCAAAACCAGCGTCACAGGAGTTGCTTACCGTTCAACTTCACTTGCCCATAATGATACGGAACGTGTGCCACATGAGTCATGATAATTGCCAATAATTTACGTTCACCCATTGGCGTAAGCACACCAGCCTCGAGCCGAGTTGAATCAGCCGCCGCTAAGTCGGTGGCTGCCCGCTCGAGATGCTGTTTGGTATGGACAATAATTTCGGCTTTGCTGCTTTTTAAGGTCACTGCTCCAAAACCATACACAGCTTTAGCAAAATCAGCTTCTTCCCAACCAAGGTACGCAAATTTCAGGCTCGAGTCAACGTTCTCGAGCTTAGCTGGCACAAGAATCTGCGCCCAATCCGCAAGGTGCAGCGCATTCCACGCGACGCTGTTACCACCACTAGGCAAATCGGTGTGGAATTTATCTTCTGGGAATTCTTCTAAGGTTTTTAGAAAGACTTTTGTTGCCCTTGTCATTTGTTCAACCAAAACAGTTTTCGCATCCATGCGGCTAGATTAACATGGAATTTCTTAAGGTTTTGGTCTAAGCTGGCATTATGCCATTCACAGATTTTACCTTATCACAAGTCACAAAAGAGTTCGGACTTCGTACCACACAACTTCCTTTTTTTGAAGATGTGGTAGTACAAGTAGCCTCGGATTGATTAATGGAATCACTTGAACGTGGTAGCTCACTGGCTTTTAATAGCGAAAAATCTCGCTCAGAATACATGATTGCCCCCGTTCTGCTCGAGGTTCGGGCATTTGCACAAGATCAATTATTGATACGCCCGCATTTCACCATCCAGCGTAACCACAAACAAAGCCCCATTCATGATTAAGGGTGTGGCTTGGATACTCGAGCCAAGTTGCTCTGACCAAAGGGTTTTGCCATCCTCGAGCCGTAGTGCTAAAACTTCGCCAGCTTCGCTGCACACATAAACAATGCCTCTGGAAATGATTGGACTGGCAGTGATTCGCCCAGTGGTGGCGACTGCCCAAAGGTCATCGCCACTGCTCAGTTGTACGGCTTTGACCATGCCAGTATCAGCTTGCCAATTGCAAAGAATAACAATGTTGCCAAAAATTGCTGGGGCTGCCCAGACTTCGCCTTCAAGGTCATATTCCCAACGGACTTCGGTTTCGGGTAGCCAACCTCGTTCGGAGCGTTTGAATTCTATGGCTGCGACTTCGCCTTGCCATGATGGAATGATTAACAGGGCGATTTCTTGGTTTTTTGGATCTCGAATCATGCAAGGTGTGGCTTGTACGCCTTCTAGCCCCAATTGCCAGATGCGTTTCCCATTTTGCAAATTGATTCCAGTTACACTGCCGTTCTCATCTGCAAGGATAGCACTGCCAGCCCAAATAATTGGACTGGCAGCAAAACCAGCACTGCTCGAGAAAACCCAATTGGGTTTGCCATTTTTGAGACTCGAGAAACTGCCATCTCTGGCTGCCACCAACCACGAATTTAGATAAGGTGTTGGGGCAGTAGCAATTTCGGCTTGACCTTTATGCGCCCAAAGAACTTTTTCGCTTTGCCATTCAATGGCTCGAGTGATTCCGTCCCAGCCAGAAAAAATAATTTGAGAACCTGCAAAAGCAGCCGGTGCGGTCAATTCATCAGGGGTTTGAAAATCAGCAAATACTGTCCCACTCGAGGCGCTGAGCAGATTCATTTTACCGTCCCTTGTGCCAATGGCTAAAGTGGAATTTGAACCTGTAATGGCTGCACCCCAACTGACTTCGCCGGTTAATTGGGTTTGCCAAGTTAAACCCAAACGGCTTGGTTTAGCAATCCCGCTTGGATGTACTCCAGTTCGGCAACGTCCGCCTCGGTACTGACTAGGGAAATGTGAAGCCTCAAGTCGGTCAAGGGTTTCTTCAAAACGCTCAGCCGCATTGTTCGGGCGCTCTGTAGGGTCTTTATGTAAAAATTCGAGAATCGTTTCTGAAATGGCGATTGGTAAACTTGGATTGTGTTCCTCGAGTGGCG
Organism: Deinococcota bacterium; assembly: GCA_041179225.1. GTDB lineage: Bacteria > Deinococcota > Deinococci > Deinococcales > JAAFIG01 > JAAFIG01. The sequence goes on from JBEGTV010000076.1 coordinate 3,295, forward strand.
TAGGTGTTTCGTACACATGTTGATACAGCACCCCTTGGTCATTATCGGCTTCAAAAGGGGCAACTCCAGTGGCAGTTCGGTACAAAACTGCACCGAACGAATACACATCGGATTTTGCTGAGATACTTGTGCCTTTGGCTTGCTCGGGTGCCATGTACTGTGGTGTGCCAAGGGTGTACCCAGTGCGGGTTAAGTCGCGGGTCGCATCGGACACATAAACCAAACCAAAATCCATGATGCGCGGATGTCCCCGCGCATCAATTAAAATGTTGCGTGGCGTTAAATCCCGATGTACCAATTTTGAATCATGCAAGTATGCCAATCCACGGGAGGCTTCTTTGGCAATTCTTAAAAAATGAGTCAGTTCTTCAGGGTTATCTTCTAAAGGACCCAAGCTCGAGATATGCCCACCACTCAGCAGCTCCATCGTAAAAAACGCCCGACCGTCCTCTTCGCCAAGGTCGTAAATGCCAATAATGTTTGGGTGTGCCAGTCTCGAGAGTGTGCGGATTTCACGCCTAAAACGCTGTCGGTCAGTCGGTGGAACGTATTCGTGCAGCACTTTTAAGGCGACATCGCGTTTAAGAATTGTATCAAATGCCCGCCAAACAACCGCCATGCCGCCCTCCCCAACAGGTTCACGCAATTGGTAACGCCCTGCCAGTAGTGTGGGTTTAGGGGTTTCAGGCTCAGACACGCCCAACAGTCTAACGCAACTACCTTAAGTTTTTCCCTTTTGCCCTTCGCCCTTCGCCTTTTGCCTTTTTTTGTCTTAAACTAAGCCTATGCACCTGTACTTACTTCGTCATGCTCAGGCTGAGGATTTAGAACTTGGAAATGTAGACGCAAATCGTAAATTGTCCTTAAAAGGACATGACCAAGCCAAAAGCCTACGCCGTAGCTTACAGGCTTTAGAAATACATTTTGATACGGTCATCTCGAGTCCTTGGCGACGCGCTAGACAAACCGCCAGTGCTTTAGAAAGTATCTCTGAAAATCTCGAGGTTTCGGATTTATTGGCAGCCCCACCTAGCCAAGCCTTACTGCATTTCATTGCCGAAAAAAGTCAAATCAACCAATGCCTACTTTTGATTGGGCATCAACCTTGGATCAGTCAACTAACCAGTCAACTCTTGACCAACAACTCGAGTTTTGAAATGGCATTTGAATACAAAAAATGCAGCCTGTACGCGCTCGAGTACAACGCATCTCTGTCCAACGAGTACAACGCATCTCTGTCCAACGGGTACAATTCTGAACACACCTATTTGCGTTTTGTCTTACCGCCCGGGGTATTAAGGCGCTTAAGCTGAGTGCTACTGCGTTGTAATTCCTTGGCTTCTAAACGCAATTCCCGTCCGAAGGCTTTGCGGAATAATTCACCGTGTTTAGAAGCCTCCCAGAGTTCGACTCGAGGGGTCTGCGAGGCTTCTAAACCAATCGTAATCCGTTCCTTTTCGATGCTCACTTTTAAGTCCTGCACTCGTCCAGAACGCGAACGCTCGAGGTACTCAGCCAATCGCAAACAAGCGGCTAAACGCAGCAAACGCAGTTCATCATCGGATTCCAGAATCCGTTTGAATGACCCTAGTTTTGGGTCGCCTTTGCGGTGATACTGCACCAACAATGCCAGTAAAATCTGCTCACGATGGGTTAAACCTGGCATTTGGGTGTTTAGCACCAAATAAGCACTGTGCTTATGATGGTCATGGTACGAGACTGCCATGCCAATATCATGCAAATAAGCTGCCGCATCAAGCAGCAGCCCGTCCGAAGCCCCATACCCATGAATTGGCTCGAGCGCCACAAATAATTTTCTGGATAGTTTACGCACATGTTGGGTATGGTTTTCTTCTTGTGGGTAATGGGCAAATAAGTTCTGGACACTAAAAACACGAACTTCAGGCAGTAAATGCGGAGTGTGCGGTACAAACTCTTTGTAAAACGCCCCTTCTCGTACCCCTTGCCCAGAAATAATCAGACTTTTAACCCCAGTTTCACGCAAAACCATGCGGTAAACCAATGCCCCAGCCAAAATTGCATCGGCACGATCAGCATGAATCCCAGAAATACTGGCACGTTCGGTAGTCGGTAAATCAAGTAAACGCTGAATTAAACTTTCTAAAGCATCACGTTTTAGTTCATAACCATGCAGTGCATCAAGCGGATAATCCTCGAGTTTCTGCACTGCCCTTGCCAAATTACGAATCGTTCCACCCATTGCAATCAGTGGCGCTGCATCCTTTTGCATTCGAGCAAAGGTTGGTTGGAGTTGCTTAAAAACAAACTTCTCGAGTTGCTTAACTTCTTGCTCCGAGGTGCGTGCGCCATGCAAGAACTGTTCGGTTAAACGCACATAGCCAAGCCCAAATGCCTGTCCGCCCATAAAAAGTCGGTTCTCGAGCCGAGAAATCTGAGCGCTGCCGCCACCCAAATCCATGACCCAAGCACTTGAGACCTGAAAAGAATTGGCGACAGCTAACGCCCCATACTGGGCTTCTTCTTCGCCGCTTAGAATGCGAAAATCCAAGTTGAAATCTTTTAACTGACTTAAAAAATCCTCGCTATTGGCAGCTTCACGCACGGCACTGGTGGCAATTACAGTTAATTTCCCAAGGTTAGTGGCAATAGCATAATCGGCGTATAATTTTATTGCGTCCATTGCCCGTGCGGTTGCAGCTTTAGACAATTTTCCAGTGGTAACAAAACCTTCGCCAAGCCGCACACTTTCACGAATTTCATCGGTTAAACGAAACCATTGACCCGCTTCAAAGTCATAAACCACCAAACGGGCTGTACCACTGCCCATATCCACAATGCCAATGCGTTCCATGCCAACTAGCTTAACAGGCAATTGGTATGACTATCTATTTTAACGAGTAAATAACTCGTCGGTTCCGCCATCGTGACAATCTTTGCACAAGGCTTGCCCGTTTGGACCACCAGCCCCAATGCTGTATTTTCCATTTCTTGGAAAGTATTCTTCGTAATACCAACCAGTGGTGCGTTTGTACATCACTGCCACAAAACTTGGACTCGAGATTTTTCCACCTGTTTTAATCACAATACTACCAACAGGCAACTTACCCGGTTTTTTCCATGCCGTTGACGCGATTTTATTGGCAAAAACTTGCTTGCTTTGTCCACTGTGCGGTCCACCAGTATCGGAGATTTTTGCCACCACTGCCCATTTTTCAAACCCCGTTAAAGTCTTAGGTAAGCCCACAAGCCCAGTTGCGAATGCCAGACTGCCCAATGCCAAGACTGCCAGAATGTATTTGGTCATATATCATTGTACGTTACGGCTCGGGTCAAGGTTCAAAAGCGCGTAAAAATGAGAGGTACAAGCATTTCTTCTTTGGAGAGCGCCCCATGTGAACCTTTGTGTGGACGGCTTGGGTGTCTGCCCGGAAAGGTATAACACAATTGTGCGCCGTCTCGAGGCATGGCAATTAAATCCCCGACACGTTGATAAAATGTGTCTTGGGCAGGCAGACCACCAAAAAGCCCAGCTTCCCATGCCTCGGTTGCCAAAACCGTATGCGAAGTGACCTCAAGCATGTCGCGCACCTCCTCGAGCATACCGGGTTTGACCCGAAAGGTTCGACAAACCCTGTCGCCGGCTGGCGCACTAAGCAGTAACGGCATCAGGTCGCGCTGCTGTTCTAAATAAACTGTTTTTTTCTCGAGTAAATCGGTTTGCCCGTGGTCTGCTGTTAAAACAAAAGCGGTTTTTCCATTTTTAGGAATGCGTTTGAGTAAGCGTGCCACCGCGTTATCGAGGGCGTTAATTTCGTCCGAAGCCTCTTGGCTGCTCGGTCCGTGCTTATGGCAAACCGTGTCGTAATCTGCCCAATAGACAACAACCATTTTTTGATCGGTACTTTGCAAGGCTGGCATGGCAATACTAGCACAGGTATTGGCACTTAAGTACCCGTACTGCATGGCTCTTGCCCAATACCATTCATTTAACCAAGTAAAACGGTACTCGGAAGGTGCAACCGAAAAAGCACTGATGCCCTGACGCTCGAGTTTAGCGTAAATGCTCTGAAAAGTCTTTAAGAAATCGGGTTCTTCTAGTTTTGTTTGCTTAACTAAATCAACTTGCCCAATCATTTCTGTGACTGCGTTCACTTCCTCGAGCCAAAGCGTGTAACCAAGCCAACCTGTCTGGGCTGGCGTGGCAGCCATGTGCATTCCTGTAATCGCTGCCATGGTGGTACTGGGAAAAACACTGGTTAGACTGCGATTTGTACTATCCTCAAGCAACGCCTTGACATTGGGCATATCACCATCAGCAATATGCTTCTCGAGTTGCCATTGCCCAAGTCCATCAGCAATAAAAAGCACAATTGTTTCAACACCCTCTAAAGCCAAGGGCTGGCGTAGGACTGGGGCAGAGGTAATCACCCCAAAATGCCGAGCTAGACTCGAGGTTAGATTAACGATGCTGCCACCGGCATAGTCGGGGGTAATCATAAAAGCGGGTAATTGAAGTGCCACGTCTACAGACTATCACTCAAAAGAAGGTTTATTAAACCATTGGCAGCATAATTTGCAGACTTTGCACCGAAATACGTCCAGCAATGGCTCGAGCTACATCGGTTAAGGCAATGGCTTCCTTGGTTTCTGGATTAGAGACCACCACGGGCGCACCATTATCGCCAGAGATACGCACCTCGAGACCAATTGGAATTTCACCCAGCACTGGAATACCGAGTTTATCAGCTTGGGTTTTCGCGCCACCATGACCAAAAATATCGTAACGAGTCCCCGTATCTGGAGCAACAAAGTAACTCATGTTTTCGACGATTCCCAAAATCGGCACATTGGCTTTACGGAACATATCCACGGCTCTGGTCGCATCTATCCATGCCACATCTTGGGGGGTAGAGACAATCACAGCACCCGTAATCGTGACGCTCTGGGTTAGGGATAACTGCACATCACCAGTCCCCGGCGGGAGATCAATCACCAAGTAATCCAAATCGCCCCATGCGGCATCGTGCAGGGTCTGACGCACAAAACTATGAAGCATTGGTCCGCGCCAAACCGTGGCTTGACCAGGTGCAACCAAGTTACCCATGCTAATAAATTTTAGCCCGTGTTTCT
>JBEGTV010000077.1:0-8389 GCA_041179225.1 Deinococcota bacterium
GCATCATACTCGAGATACCAATGCTAGAATTTTGGTATGAAATTAGCTCAATTAAACATTGCTCGGATTGCTTATCCACTTCACGCCAAAGAAATGCAGGACTTTACTTTAGCGCTTTCGGCGATCAATTTACTTGCCGAAAACAGCCCCGGCTTTGTCTGGCTCTTAAAGGACGAAAACAATACCGCCACGACCTTTAGAATCTACGATGACCCCAGTCTGATTGTAAACATGAGTGTCTGGGATAACTTAGAAAGTTTGCGCCATTATGTCTTTAATAGTGGTCACAGTTATTACTTAAAACGCCGTAAAGAATGGTTTGTTCCGCTCGAGCAAACAGGTACGGTACTGTGGTGGATTAAAGATAATCACACACCAACCTTACTGCAAGCCCAAGAAAAACTTGATTTATTGCGGCAAAAAGGCAGCACCCAAGAAGCCTTTGGTTTTGCCCAAGCCTTCCCCGCCCCAGCCAGTGTCCTTGCAGTCAGTCGCAGTGCCACCCACACAATGAGTAAACCCAATGTAGACAGCTTGCAGATTCTTAAAGGTTTAGGGGTCGAAACCGACGCGCACCAAGGAATCACTGTCAAGCACCGCTCGAGGGTCGCTCGAGACCCAAGTCAACCCAATCTGCGCCAAGTTCACCTGATTCACAGCGAATTATTTGCCGAGGTTGCCACGCAAGGCTTTACTGTGCTGCCCGGACAAATGGGTGAGAACATCACCACCTCTGGTATTGATTTACTGCGTTTACCCAAAGGCACAATTTTAGAAATCGGTTCAGTTCAACTCGAGGTGACTGGTTTGCGTAACCCTTGTTTGCAAATAGATGGCTTGCAAAACGGACTGCTCAGCGCAGTTCTGGAGACCGACCCAGACGGGAATCTGATTCGCAAGGCTGGAATCATGACCATTGTGCTTGAAGGCGGCGAGGTACGCCCAGACGATAACATCAAAGTTATTTTGCCACCTGAACCACATCAAGCATTAGAAGTGGTCTAAAAAAAGGCAGACCCAAAAGTCTGCCCTTTACTTTGAATGAGTTTATCTAAGGAGTTAATTCCGTCAGTCGTACTTTTATTCTTTAATTGTTAAAGTTGCAGCACTCGAGCGTCCGCGTACACTCGGGTCGTACATCAAGTCAGCGGTGGTGGGTAGGGCAGTGAATGTACCGGGGGTTTGGGCGCGTAAGATAACCGTGAATTCTTGTTCGCCACCGAACGTATCGGCATAGAGTTCTACACGGTCTTGGTAGATTTCACGCCCGGAATACCAGTACCACCAACGATAGTAGGATTGAAAGCGAATTGGTCTGCCGGGTTCAAAATCCCAGCCGTTTTCGTTGACCGCACTAAATCCAGCAGGCACGGGTTGAATCACTTGCAAATGGCGCATACTGCCACTTTCGGGTTTGATACGAATATGCACCGCAATCATCTCGCCGACCTCGAGTGGTTGGGCAACACCGTCTTTAATCAGTGGCACAGGGGTGTAATCGTAATTACGAGCCGCTTCGTTCCATTTTTTCTCGAGTTTGTAATAGGTAGGCGCTACGTTTATCCCATTTGATTCTGCCACCAAGCGTTCTGGTTCACGCACATACTCGAGGCTAGCGGCGTAATTGAGGTCGCCTTTAACTTCGAGGGTGTTTTCGCCAATCCGTAGTTTGGGGTCTAAGTCGAGGGTTGCGCCTTTTTCGTCAATGGTCTTAACCGCGATTTCTGTGCCGTTGAGTAGCACCCGTACTGTTTGGTTACTATCGGCGGGTTTAGGCAGGGCAAGCGCGGCAATAACAGTAGCGGCGGTGTCTTGGGTGCTGACCCACCAATAACCACGTCGTTGTTGCAGCAAGTAATTGATGGTCTTTGGAATTAAGCTGCTTTTCGGTTCAATTTTCGCTAGTGCCTCGAGTGCTACAGCCGTCACCAGCACAGGATTATCTTCCCAGTAGTAATACCAACGGTACTGACGGTTCGGACGTTCCCAACGCACATTGCTGTCGGTTTCAACCCGAGCAGTTTTGAGGCGGGTCAACATTTTACGTGCTTCCTCAAGTTTCCCGAGTTTGTGGTACGCCAGTGCCAGTTGCCCAAGGTGGTAAGGCTCGAGGTCACGCAGGGCAGCAAAATTATCCATGCTGTCTGTGGCAGGGCTGCCAGCTTCGGACAGGGCGCGGTAGGCTACTGACCGAGCGCCGCGTTGGGCGTTACTATCGTTAATGCGTTGACGCAACCACTGCACAGCGTCTTCTAATAAGTACGACTCGAATTTAATGCCAACATTTTTAGCTCGAGCCAATGCCAGTACGACTTGACTGGTCATCTCTAAGGTGCTGTTGTCTTGTGTCCAGAAGCCCCAACCGCCATCTTCGTGACGCAGTGTCTCGAGTCGGCTCAGCCCAGCATCGAGTAATTCGGGCAGGTCATCTCGAGGGAAGGCTTGTTGTGCCAGTAGCGTTGGCAAAAACCGGGACAGGGTTTGTTCAGTGCAACCATACGGGTAGCCAATTAACTGTTCTAAAGCAGGGCGGACGGCACTGAGTAAACTTGGGGTCAGGGCAATTTTGAGTCTGGCACTCTCGAGGTTTGCGTCTTGTGGGATGCTAAATTTCTTCGCACCGCGTTTAGCATCGGCTGCCCAGCCTGTGCCATCGGTGAACCCACGCGGTTTAACGTTAATCGGTAACTCGAGGGCATCTCCGCCCAAGGAATCCACGTACTTAGCGGTCACTTTGGCAATCCCAAATTCGGTAGCCGTAACTCGAGCATCAAAACTGCCACGTTGACCTGATTTAATACTCAAACTTGTCTCGAGTGGGCTGTTGGTGCTTAAACCGTTTAGGGCAATGCTAAATTTTCCTGCGGCGGTGGTTTCGCGGTTGTTGTTGACAATGCCGCGTAACTGGAAGCTATCGCCTTTGACTAAAAAAGTGGGTTGTGAAATTCTGGCAATAATGTCTTGCGTGACCATCACTTCGGTTTTGCTTATGCCAGCTTTGGCTTCGAGAGTTTGTCCCCGTGCAGTGATTCGCCAAGTGGTCAGGTTCTCGGGAAATGGCACAGTTAAAGTGGCTTCGCCGTTTTGGTCAGTGATTAAACTGGCTCGCCAATCGGCAGTGTCCCTAAAATCCTTACGAACTTTGACATCGGGCGCGGCGGATTCGGCTTTAGCAATTCGAGCATTTGAGTCCGCCATTGCGCTGGCTGGCGCACTCGGCGAAGCTAAGGCAGTTGCCACTGGTCGCGGTGCATCTATGTAAAGCGGTTCATCTTCGCTCGAGACTGTCCCCACAAGATTGTAACGGCTGCCATGCAGCACCTCAAATGGGTCTGGGGTGTTGTCCTCTTTTAATAAGTAAATACCCTTGTCCACCACAGTTATGCCCAATTCGGTTTTGACTGGTTTGCCGTTGGCATCTTTGACCAAAACCTTAATTTGTCCTTTTTCACCCGCTTGGAATTTTTGCTTGCTGGGCAGAACCTGAATACTCAGTTGTTCTTGGACTTTTGGCACAGACAACCGCACTTCAGTTTCGCTGTTTGCGCCACCAGCAATATATGTGGCTTTTAAGGTCGTGTTTGGCTGCATTTCTTTGGTAATTTTGAAAGTCCAAGCCGCGTTACCACCTGCGGCTCGAGAGACACGCTGATTCATAATTTCGCTGCCCTCGAGTGTCAGCCAGACATCTGCGCCTTGTTTAATGCCACTAACAAACGCCACAGCCGTATCCCCCACAGCGTATTCGCGTTTATCCATTTTAATTTGCATTCCGCCATTCTCGTAATACCAGTACCACGAAGGATTATCCTCTGTGACCCAAACAAAAGCCTCGCCTAAAGAAACTCGGTTTTCAGGGTCTTTGGCTTTTGCCATAACGCTGTACCCGCCGCCTTTAGCCGCCTTAAATTTAACCACTGCCATGCCATTTTTAGTGGTGACTGTACGAGTCTCGAGCCGTTCTTCGCGGGGTGTCCAACGGCTCGAGTTATACCAGTAATCACGGCGCACCAGCGTTAATTCGACAGGCGCATCGGTTGCTTCACCGGTCAGATTCCGAGTGCGAACATTCATTTCGATTTCTTCGCCAGCTTTGACCACATAACGGTTTGAACGCACTGCCACCCGCACCGTACTTGGGTAAGCAATAATCGTCTGGCTGGTGCTTTGTGGACGGCGGGTTTCATCTTCGATGGTGGTTTGAACTGTGTACGCCACAACTGCGTTGTCTGGGTCGCGCTCAAGTGGCACACTGACCTCGAGTTTGCCGTTGTCGCCTAAAACAGTGTTCTTTTCTAAAATAATCGCTTGGCGTGGTTGCCAATAATCCCATTCGCCCCAGTAATAGCCAAAGTCCGAGTAACGCGGGTCGTCACGGCGGTAACGCTGCGCTCTCGAGACTTGCAAATTGACCTTACCGCCAGATACGCCGCCGCCAAACAGGTATTCGGCACTGGCTGCCACTTTGACACTACTGCCTTGCAGTGCAATTTCTGGGTTCTCGAGGGCAACCGTAAATTCTGGCTTAATATAATCTTCGACTTGGAAACTGGCGACAGTTAAACCCGCACCGCAAGCCGCTTCGCCACTTGGCGCAACAAAGACACGGTAACGCTCATAATCGGCGGTTTTGGCGCGTCTGGACAAACTAAATGTTCCACTGAACGTACCAAATTCATTAACCGCTTGTTTACCACGCCAGAGTTCAGTGCTGTCATAACAGGCAACCACACTGATTTCTTTTACTTGAATTGGCTTTAAGGTGTTGCCTTCGCGCAGTGTGCCACGAAAAGAAACCGCATCGGCGGGTTTATACAAGGGGCGGTCAGTTTGCCCCGTTATTTTCCAGCGCTCGACCCCATAGCTCTGCCACCATGACCTCGAGACTGCCCAGCTTGTACCATTATTTGCCACAATCACGCCGTTTTTATCGGTAGACAAAACCAATTTTCCAAGTCCGTTAGAATCAGTCTGGATTTGTTTTGCGTTCGTCCCATCAATCCCGTAAACCGTTGCCATGCGGCGTTGCCCGTTGCCACGATTAACCGTTAGTACCGAAACATTTTTATCAGCACGTTTGACAATCATGCCTAAATCTGTGACCAAAGCAATGCCTACACCTTTGGCTTGTCCTGCCGAGAACCCCAACAAGTACAATCCGGGCGAGAGTTTACCCAAATTCACCTGTCCATAATTTCTGTCTTGTTTGACTGTACTGCGTTTAACCACACTGGTTTTTATGCCCTCGGGAATCTTAATTGCGCTGTACCCTTCATTGGGTTTTAAGCGCAGTAAATCCAGAGGCTCGAGAACCTTGTTGTACGTCACACTAATTTCGCCAGTGTCAGACCCGTAACTGTATAAGTCAAAACGCAGGTCTTCGGAAGGCAAGAAAATGCCCCTTGAATAGACGTATAGCGTCTGATTTGGTTGCGCCCAAACAAAAGCCGCCCCTAAACTAAGTAACACCATCAGAACGCCAAATAACTTCGGGAATGGTTTCATGGAACGCATTCTAGTCCTCAAACCTGATTTTTGCCTGAAAGAAGCAAAGGGCAAAAGGAAGGGCAGTTTAACTTTCGCCTTTTTGGACTCGAAGCAAAAAAGTGTTATCATCGCTTTCTGTGATGACCCTTTCTACACCAGCGCCAAAACCGCTCCTGCAAGACGACTTAAAACTCTCATTGCGTGAGCGTCAAAAAATTCGCCGTCGAAACCGCATTTACCAAGTGGCAATCCAGTTATTTAAGGAAAATGGTTTTGATAAAACCACTGCCACCGACATTGCCCGAACTGCCCATGTTTCACGCGGCACATTTTTTAATTACTACCCATATAAAGAAGCGGTACTGCTTGATTACGGGGCGTATATTGTTTCTAACTTGCATGATGTGATTGAAGAACGCCGCCATGCTGGTTTAGATGCTGCCGCAATGCTCGAGGAACTCTGGTTAGAACTGGCTCGAGTCACCCAAGAAGAACGCGATTTAATCCCGCCGCTAACCTATGAACTGATTAACCCAGACCCAATTCGGGCAAAAGCCGCCTATGAAGCCATGCCACTTGCCAAAATCATTGAACCGCTACTGCGCGAAACCCACCGAATCCGCGATGATGTCAGCATTGAAAGAATTGCTGCTACGATTGCCTATACTTTTTTGATGACAGCACTGCGTTGGAGTGCTTTTCATCCAAACCGCCCAGCTAAGGACGAACTCAAAAAAGCCTTAACGCTGGTACTAGATGGTGCTTATAAACGCTGAGTCATGGTGTGGCTCATTACTTCTTATTTCCTAAACGTTAGGATGGCAATATGACGCGACTCGAGCGCATGGTAGCCCGCGAAACCATTCCCAATTTTCTCATTGGGACCTCTTTGTACATTGGTATTTTTCTGCTCTGGCGAATACTGGCGCAACCGTTTTTGTCGGCTTTACCAGTTCAATCTTTACTGCCGTGGATGCTCTACCAAATTCCCAATTTTGCACTGCAAGCCTTCCCAATTGCTTCGGTCTTTACTGCCCTAATTGTCTTTGGGCGACTGGCAAGGGAAAATGAGCTTCTAGCCGCCCAATCTGGTGGGATTAGTTTACTGCAAGTGGCTCGTCCAGTACTGCTTTTTGGGGCGTTGGTGACAGGTTTAGGCTATGTGGTTTCAGAATTTGTTGCACCAAAAGCCAATCAAAAAGTCAGTGTGACTTGGTGGGATGGTGTTTCGGGCAATGCTTTAACCCGAATAGCGGGTAAACGTCTTGATTTAGACGATAAAACCTTGTTTTTTACGGGGGTCAGTGGCAACCAACTCGAGAATGTCCGCCTTGAAGAATGGGTTGGCAATACCCAAAGTATTACGCTTGCTAGAACTGCACAGATTAAAGCCAATCGGCTCGAGATGGTTGGTTTTCGTAAATACACAGTCAATCACGATTTTTTTCCACCACCAGACGAGATTACCCCCGAATGGACTCAGAATGCTTTTCTCGAGATTTTTCGGGGTTCATTAAATCCAAACGCTAAAACCAGTGTGCCAATTAAAAAAACCACTGATCAATTGGTTGCCGAGAACGACGGCAGTGGTTTTGAAGACCCACGCAGTATTTCAGATTTGTATTTAGATCATCAAAAAGCCGAAGGGCGTGAAAAACGCGAAGTGGCTGCCCAACTGGGCTTAAAAACCGCTTTGCCTTTTGCCAGTTTTATTATTTTACTTTTTGGCGTGGCAGTCGCTTCAAGGGGCGCTCGAAACTCGAGTACCGCCTTTGGTTACGCAGTACTGATTGCAATTGGTTTTTATGCAGCGTTGTTTCTTGGGCGTACCCTAGGGCAAATGGGTGTGTTACCCGCCTTTATTGCCCCTTGGCTTGCCAATGTCGGATTTTTAATTGCAGGTGTCTGGCTGATTCGTTCCAGAGAAATTCGTTAAATGAACTCGAGTCCAATTGAACTTCCTTGCACGATTGCCCGTATCTTCCACTGACGCACCCGTGGTTCTCGGCTCGAGACGTTAGAACCTCTTTGCGATCCTTAATCATTTAATAGACGTTATCTCTTTTGATGACGCAGGGCTTTTATTGCCCAGAACAGGAGAATTATGAATCGTATTGCTTTAGCTTTTGCTGCTGTTGTCGTTGGTGGAATTGCCCTCGCTGCACCTGCTTTGCGTTTAACCTCGAGTGCTTTGCAAAATGGTCGGGTTTCTGGCGAAGTGGTCAATATCGCTGCTTACACACAATTACCAATCCTGACACGCAGCAACTCTGGTAAAAGCGTTGTCTTGGTGTACAAAGGTAAAGATGCTGCTGAGCCATTTAAGTTCCATGAAGCTGCTTTTGAAAAACAAGGTTGGAAAATCAACCATATGGGCGGCGGCGATGCCATGATGGGCGGTGCAATGGACAAACCCGCCGACGGCGCAATGACGGGTGGTGCGATGGATAAACCGGGTGGCGCGATGGACAAACCAGCAGGCGCAATGGACAAGCCAGCCGATGCAATGGGCGGCACAATGATGGATAAAGGACTCGAGGCAAGTTTAACCTTCAAGAGCTTTACCTTGTCCTTAAAATCCTCTTTGGTTGGTACAGACCAAATTAAAGTTTCGTTTGATTTGAAATAAAGTTTTACCAAATTCAAATGTCAATGATGCGTTGGGTATCATTGACATTTTTCTATTATTTCGCCTAAAACAGAATATGTTAAAATTCCAACTGTGCCAACTGTTGACGAACTGCGTGAACGCCTGAAAAGACCACTGGAACGAGAACTCGCTTCTGGTTGTCAAGATAAAGTCGTGACGGCTGGACTCGAGGCGTTACTCAGTAATGTGGCACAACCATTTCCCAAGATACGTGCCGTGCTGGATGGTTACAGCACTTTTAGCTTTGAAGAA
>JBEGTV010000078.1:0-8385 GCA_041179225.1 Deinococcota bacterium
ACGACAAGTGGGTCTCGAATTTTCTCGAGACTCCTTTTTTGTGTCAAGGCTGTGTCAACAAATGCAATTTTACACGTCATATACGTTAAAATGGCTTAAGCCAAATGGCTTGACGTTCGTTAGTTTGCCTGATATGTTAGCAGTTGTTAGCACAACTCAAAGCATACGCTTGGAGAACCAAGACACTCAATTCGGGTTTTTGGGAACAGCTACACCTAGGAGGATGGCATGAAGAAAGCAATAGTAGCAGTGGCTGCATTGGCGTTGGGCAGCAGCGCCGCAGCCCAAGCGTTTGTGTTTCCGGCAAAGTGGTCAACCACAACGCCAGCAGAAGCCAAGCGTGGAGGAACATACCGTGGTTCGGCAATTTCAGACTATAAAACCCTGAATCCATTCACAACTGCCGAAGCTGGAAATATCCCGCAAACAATCACTTCCGAGGATGGTTTGTTTAAGTTTGACCCAACCACTGGGGATTATATTCCATATATGGCAGCTTCCTATAGTGTCTCGCCAGATAAATTGGTTTGGACTATGAATCTGCGTAAAGGCATGAAGTGGTCGGATGGTAAGCCAATTGTTGCCGACGACTTTGTGACTACTTTCAAAATTACCACGGACGAAGATGTTGGAAGCAATGGTTACGATAGTTGGTTTATAGATGACAAGCCAGTAGTCATCGAAAAAGTGGATAGCGATACTATTCGGGCTAAGTTTCCTAAGGTTGCAGCCGATGCAATTGAAATTCTAACCTATACCGTTTCACCAAATCATATTTTTGGACCTGTATACGCCAGCAAAGGTGCAGCTGGAATTAAAGCCATGTGGACACTTTCCACTCCTGCCAATCAGATTGTGCAAAGTGGGGCTTGGAACTTTGTTTCGTACCGTCCTGGTGAACGTGCCACGTTCGAGCGTAACGAATTTTACGGTGAATGGAATAAAGATTCGGCTGGCGGTGCTTTGCCTTATGCCGCAGGTCGCACTGTTTCGATTGTTGGTAACACTGCTGCTCAAGTTGCAGCCTACCTTGGTGGTTCGCTCGATGTTTTTGGACCTAGTAACGCTGACCAACTTTCTCAAGTCAAAAAAGCCATTGATGGTGGTGGCTTAAAGGCTGTTTTACGCCCAAATATTGGAGCAGCCGCTTCGAGTAGCTGGATTGTCTTTAACTGGAATCGTAAAGCTGACCCATTCAAGCAAAAACTCTTCCGCGATGCAAACTTCCGCCGTGCCATGAGCCACCTGTCTAACCGTGCAGCCATGGTTGATATTGTCTTTGGTAGTTTGGCGCAACCTGCATACACCAGTGTCTACTTGCCATTCACAGCTTGGGTTTCTGGCACAGCCAAAAAGTATGACTACAACCTTGAAGCTGCTAAGGGCTTGCTCGAGAAAGTTGGCTTTAGCAAGAAGAATGCTGATGGCTACTTGGTCAACCGTGAGGGCAAAGTCCTCGAGTTTGACATTACCACTAATGCTGGTAACATTCAGCGCGAACAAATGGCGAAAATCTTTGCCGATGGTGCAAAATTAGCTGGTGTAAAAGTCAACTTTAAGCCAATTGACTTCAATACCCTTGTTGCCCAATTGCTAGAGGATGGCGACAACCGTAAATTTGATGCCTTGCTGCTTGGTTTGTCTGGTGGTGGCGTTATTTACCCAATGGGCAGTAATGTTGTGCCTTGTGGTACAAACCTTCACGCCTTCAATAAGAGTGGCAAATGCCTCGAGCCTTGGGAAACCCAGACTACGGCCTTGTTTTCTCGTGGTCAACAAGAACTTGACTTTGGCAAGCGCGTTTCCATTGCCAAGCAGATTCAAGATGTTGAATCGCAATACCAAGCATGGGTTTACCTAGTTTCACCAAACACGCACGCTTCTTGGACAACTCGTACTCGTGGCGAGTATCCATCAGCTATTCAAAATTCAGTTAATGGTACTCGAGAAATCTCTATGACTTGGATTGCCCAGTAATCAGCCCTTAAATTTAGGGGGCGGGAGTTTTCCCGCCCCTGAGTTCCCACCAAAAAGAGAGAAAACTATGCTCGGATTTATTTTGCGTCGCTTCCTCAACCTAATCCCAGTCTTTATTGGGGCAACGATGTTGACATTTTTAGTGATCCAAGCTGCGCCGGGTGATTTTTTGGATACCCGCAGACTCGACACTCGCACCACTCCAGCCACAATTGAACGTCTCGAGCGACAGTTTGGTTTGGATAAATCCTTGCCTGAGCAGTACGGCTTGTGGTTGTTCAATTTTGTAAAAGGCGATTTGGGAGTTTCCTTTGATAGTAACGTGGCTGTCTGGGATTTAATCGCCCCTAAAATTGGCAACAGCGCATTATTGGTTTTTGGTGAAATTATCTTGTTGTACTTAATTGCTGTTCCAATCGGTATTTACGGCGCGATACGACAGTATTCATTGGGTGATAAAGTCATTAGTTTAGTATCTTACTTCTTCATCGGTTTTCCATCGTTTTTTTTGGCACTTTTAATTATTTTTGTACTGGTTACTTTTAAGTTACAAACTGGGTCATTGCTTTTGCCCGTCGGTGGGATGACTTCAGAAAATTATGAGAGCCTAAGTTTCTTTGGTCGCTTCTTGGATATCCTTTGGCACGCCCTTGCTCCGATGTTAGCGCTATTAATTGGCGATATAGCAGGTCTCTCGAGAACTTTTCGCGCTCAGATGCTTGAGTTTTTGAACCAAGATTTTGTGCGAACTGCGAGAGCAAAAGGTTTACCAGAACGCAGTGTGATTTATAAACATACTCTGCGTAACGCTTTAACGCCGTTTATTGCAGGTATTGGTGGTTTGTTGCCCGCAATTTTGTCTGGGGCTGGTTTTGTTGAAGTTGTTTTTAATTGGCCTGGTTTAACCCCTGTTTTTCTTGATGCCCTTAACTCTCAAGATATTTATGTCAACCTGAGTATTGGTGCGGTTTCTTTGGTGTTATTGGTCATTGGTAATTTACTTTCGGATTTCTTACTTGCTGTTGTAGACCCAAGGATACGGTATTTCTGATGAGTGCCACTTCTGTTAGCATAGATGCTGTTCAAGGTATGTCTTCAAGTTCCAAATCACGCTCTCAGGTAGTCTGGGAACAATTCCGTAAGCATCAATTTGCAGTTTTTGGAGCCATTATCTTAGGGGCTTTGTACGTTGGTGCTATTTTTGCCCCATTTATTAGTCCATATGGTTTGAGTGAATACAGTACCACCAACATTACCAAATTTCAGCCACCTGTTTTGGTGAGATTTTTTGACGAAAATGGGGCGTTGACAGCACCATTTGTTTATGGCAGTAAACGCATCAATGACCCTATTTCTTTTTTACAAGTTTTTACTGAAGATAAAGCCATTAAGTGTCCTGTTAAATTCTTCCATGACCGTCCAGACCAACCATACAAACTATTTTTTATTATCCCAATGACAGTGCGTTTATTTGGCGTGGATCAACCGTGCAACATTTTCCTTCTTGGTGCAGATTTATATGGTCGTGATTTGTTCACTCGACTTTGGTATGGAGCAGGGATTAGTTTAACGATTGGTATCTTTGCAGTTACCTTATCCACTATGCTTGGCTTAGTTTTTGGTGGTTTGGCTGGGTATTATGGTGGTTGGGTTGACAATGTTGTAATGCGAGCAGTTGAGATCGTCGGAGCAATTCCGCAGCTCTTTTTGTTACTGACCATGACTGCGTTATTGCCGCAGTCCTTAGACCCACTCCTGGTTTTTTATGGAATCATCTTCTTTTTAGGGGCAGTGAGTTGGGGTGGAACGGCTCGAACAATTCGTTCCCAAACCAGTTCTTTACGCGAATCAGATATGATACAAGCTGCTACTGGTTTAGGTGCAAAAGAATCCAGAATTATTGGGGTGCATATGCTTCCAGTTACATTTTCGCTTTTAATTGTTAATTTATCGCTCGGGATTCCTGGTGCAATCTTGGCGGAATCAGGTTTATCGTTCTTGGGACGTGGTATTCGAGAACCGCTTTCAAGTTGGGGTTCGTTAATTGCCCAAGCCCAAGAAGGTTCGTTCTCGAGTATCACAGACCGTCCTTGGGTCTTGATTCCCGGGTTCTTTATTGTGTTGGCAGTCCTATGCTGGCAATTTTTGGGTGATGGTCTGCGCGACGCACTTGATCCGCGTAAGCGCCAATAAAAAAAAGCACTGATAAAACAAAATCTGAACACCAATCGTGTTAGACTGACAGCAACATTCTTTGGAGGGACTTAATTATGGCAAATACGTCCAGCAGCAGCGAAACGCTGGTCGAGGTCAACAACCTCAAGACCTATTTTTACACTGATGAAGGTACGGTAAAAAGCGTTGATGGTGTAACCTTCCATATTCAAAAAGGTGAGACTCTAGCCGTGGTCGGTGAGTCTGGCAGTGGCAAAAGCGTTACAAGTCTAAGTATCATGCGTTTAATTCCTAGTCCTCCGGGGAAAATAGTGGATGGCACTGTAATTTTTAGGGGTCGGGATGGGGTGGCAAAGGACTTAACCAAGGTTTCCGAAGCTGAAATGCGAAAAATTCGTGGTAACGAAGTCTCGATGATTTTCCAAGAACCCATGACCAGCTTAAACCCTGTTTATACTGTGGGTGATCAAATTGCCGAAGCTGTGGTGCTGCATCAAGGCAAAACCAAAAAAGAGGCTATGGAAGTTGCCATTACCATGCTCGAGTTAGTTGGTATCCCAGAGCCTCGTCGTCGTGTGACCAATTATCCACATCAGATGTCAGGTGGTATGCGCCAACGTGTAATGATTGCCATGGCACTTTCGTGTAATCCAGCGCTTTTGATTGCTGATGAGCCAACCACAGCGCTTGATGTAACCATTCAAGCTCAGATTCTTGATTTGATGCGTAAATTACAACGCGAAATCGGGATGAGTATTTTGTTCATTACCCATAATCTTGGTGTGGTGGCTGAAATGGCTGATCGCGTGGTGGTGATGTATGGTGGACGAGTGGTTGAAGAAGGTGATGTGGTCGAGATTTTCAAACGTCCTAAGCATCCGTACACGATGGGCTTACTGCACAGCATTCCACGGGTAGACCACGCGATGATGGATCAAAAACGACTCGAGGCAATCCCGGGTAATGTTCCAAACCCGTTGTACCTGCCTAGTGGTTGTGCCTTTCATCCGCGTTGCAAGTTTGCCATAGATGCTTGTAAAGAAGCCATACCTGCACTCGAGGACACTGGAACTGGGCATATGAGTCGTTGTATTCGATGGAAGGAGCTTTAAGATGACTGCACCTGTTTTAGAAAAAAATCCTCCAAGCGCCGCACAAGAAATACCGCTTCTCGAGGTCAATAACCTAGTTAAATACTTCCCAATTCGCGGTGGTTTGTTATCTCGGGTCGTTGCAAATGTAAAGGCAGTTTCTGACATTAGTTTTAAGATTGCTAAAGGTGAGGTGCTTGGTTTGGTTGGTGAATCTGGCTCGGGTAAAACCACAGCCGGACGTGCCTTGTTGCGTTTAATCGAACCAACCAGTGGTGAAGTTAAATTTAATGGCGTGGATGTGGTGAAGCTCTCAAAAACCGAGATGCGTGAGTACCGCAAACAAATGCAAATTATTTTCCAAGACCCCTTTGCCAGTCTTAATCCACGTATGACCGTTGGGGACATCATCGGCGAGGCATTGCTGATTCATAACCTTGCCAAAGGACAAGCTCGAGTTGATCGTGTTGCTGATCTTTTGCGTCGGGTTGGACTCAGCCCAGATCACATGCGCCGTTACCCACACGAATTTAGCGGTGGTCAGCGTCAACGCATTGGCATCGCACGGGCATTAGCTGTAGACCCCAAATTTATTGTGGCAGACGAACCAGTATCGGCACTGGACGTTTCGATTCAAGCCCAAGTGGTTAATCTGCTTGAGGATTTACAACGCGACCTTGACTTAACTGTGTTGTTTATTGCTCACGACCTTGGTGTGGTTGAGTATATTTGCGACCGCGTGGTGGTGATGTACCTTGGGAAAATCATGGAAATCGCTCCAAGCCGTGAATTGTACACTAACCCCAAACACCCGTACACCGAAGCCTTGTTAAGTGCCGCACCAATCCCAGACCCAACCATTAAACGCGAACGGATTATTCTCGAGGGCGATATTCCTTCGCCGATCAACCCGCCCAGTGGTTGTGTTTTCCGCACCCGTTGCCGTTATAAAATCACTGAATGCGAACACACCGTACCAGAATTAAAAGAAGTCGCACCGGGGCATTTCAAAGCCTGCATCCGTGACGACGTACTCTAAAATCTGAAATAAAAACCACTCTTAAGAGTGGTTTTTATTTCATTGTCCTACATGTTAAAACCAAACATCCGCATTTGGCGTTTGCCGTCCTCAGACATTTTACTTGGAGTCCACGGCGGAGTCCAGACAAAATCCACTGTTACTGCTTCGACCCCTTCGAGTCGCATTAGGGCAAGTTCAACATCGGCTCGAATCATGTCCTGCACAGGACAACCAACCGAAGTCAACGTCATTTCAACATCCACCATACCAGAATCAGAAATAACAACTTTATAAACCAAACCCAAATCCACCACATTGACTGGAATTTCAGGGTCTTTGACGACTTTCATTGCCTCGAGAATTTGTTCTTCGGTGGGTAAAACTTGTATTGTTGGTAAAATATTTGGTTCTGCAATTGCCTCAGTCATATTTCTCCTATTCTACGGGTAAACCATCCGCCATCCATGCCTTAATTCCACCCTCGAGATTAACCACGGTATAGCCGTTCTGGGCAGCAAATTGGGCAGCTTGGGCGCTACGAACACCACCCGCGCAAATCAGCACAATCTCTTTTTCTTTGGGCATTTCGGTATACCGAGTCTGAAATTCAGACAAAGGAATTAAAGTTGCATTTGGCACACGCACCGCGTCCCATTCGTTTTGTTCGCGGACATCTATTAACACAGCCCCAGACTTAAGACGGGCATCAGCTTCCAACGGAGTAATTCGTTCAAACACAAAACCACTCTACTCGAGAATCACAGGGCGTGTGTCTTTGAGAAAACACGTAGAATAAAAACCTATGACTGGAAAAAACTTTGCCCGCAGTTTCACCATGCACCGCGCCGCCCTGATTGAACTCCTCGAGAAGGTTCCAACCGAACAAGCCGACTTTAAGGCTTGGGAAAATGGAATGAGTTTCACAAAAATAGCTGATCATTTGTCTGGCTCGAGTATTCGCATGGGCAAAATGATGCAAGGTGTGAAGCCCGACCCGATTGAACCGAGTGCAGATTTTGTCTCGAGTATCGAGCGCCTAAAGACTACTTTAACTGATACACAAGCCATGCTTGGCGCAATGTCTGATGAGGCATTTCAAGTGGTTGTGCCAGCCTTTGGTGGTCGTGAAATGCCAGTATCGGCATTGGTAGACTTTATGATTCAGCATGAGGCACATCATAAAGGACAAGTTTGGTTAATGGCACGAATGGTTGGAATCGAACCGCACATGTTTATTAAAATGGGTTGAGTGCCAGTTATATGATCCCCTCGAGTCTCGAGGGGATTTTTTGAGTTCAAGTAGAAAAGCATTTTTTGCTCTTTTAGCACGTCACGATTTCAGACTCATTTGGTAGGTCATGAATCTAGGCTCATTCATAGACCTATTCAAAAGGTGATGTTCTCTCCCTAACCAAAGTTGATGGTGAAAGCCTGACAAAAAGCGCTATAGTGTATTTGTTACAATCTTCTAGGAGGAACATTTATGTGGCCATTTGGTAAAAGCGCAACCGACAGCATCAAAGATGAAATGAAGAAATTCCCTTTCTTAGCCAATCAATCACTCACTTTCACCGAGCGTGGCGGTACAGTTTACTGGAATGGTGTTGTGGCAAATGATTCCATGAAGAATTTGCTTTCTAAACTACCCATAGGGATTAACGGCATTAAGCATGTAGATGTTGCTAATGTGACTGTTCTTGCACCAGCCGAAGCCCAAGCCAGCGAAGTCGAAAGCGTAGACGAAGCCACCATTCAAGAAGCCCTTGATCGTAACGCGCTTGCAAAGAATGTCTTTGCGGCATTCCAAGCCGACCCAGAACTGAACAACAACCCTATTGCGGTTTTGCAAAGCGGTGATGGTGTGGTCTTGCGTGGCGCGGTGGATTCACAACACGAATTTAACTTAGCTGTCAAACTTGCCCAAGAAAACGGGGCGAATCGGGTTATGTCCGACGAACTCGAGATTGTTGAGAATGCTAAAGCCAAGGCTGTTGAAGCCGTTAAAGCTGAAGAAGCCAAAAAACCAGCTTATGTGAACTTGCCAGATGAGTACCACATTGTTAAACCAGGCGATACTTTAAGCGCCATTTCCAAAAAATACTTTGGTGACACCGATCATAT
>JBEGTV010000079.1:0-8318 GCA_041179225.1 Deinococcota bacterium
AGCAGCGCGTTGGGATTGCTCGAGCGCTTGCCCAAAAACCCAAACTGATTCTTGCCGACGAACCGATCAGCGCCCTAGACCCCAAAGCCTCGGAGCAAGTCATGGGTTTACTACGCCAAATCCAATCCGAAGATGGTATTGCCGTGATTGCCAATTTGCATCACTTAGACGCGGTACATGAATACGCCGAGCGGGTCGTAGCATTGCAACGCGGCAAGGTGGTTTTTGACGGACACCCAAACGCCCTGACCGAAGCTGTGACTAGGGCGCTGTACTACGACGAACAAAAAGCTGCACAACCCATCCCAGACACCCTACCTACCTCTTTGCTGGTCAATGCTTAAGGAGAAACACATGAAGAAATTACTTGTAGCTGCATTTGGAATTGCCTCCCTCGCCGCGCTTGGACTCTCGAGCGCCCAAACCAACCGCGCCGATTGGCCCAAAGAACTAACAATTGCAACTGTGCCAGTCGAAACCAGCCGCGATGCGACTGAGCGTTTTAACCCTTTAATTGCTTACATGCAAAAAAATTTGGGTATCAAAATTAATTTTCGTAACGGCGCAGATTACGCAGCAGTGATTGTGGCAATGGCAGCCAAACAAGTAGATGTTGCATTCTTTGGACCAAGCAGTTATTTGGATGCCGAAGACCGTGCCAATGCCGAAGCCTTTGTTAAAGAAAACAGCATCTCGAGCGGCACAGGGTATTACAGCTTGGTCGTGGCAAAAGCGGGCAGCCCAATTAAAACCATGCGCGATGCTAAAGATACCGAATTTGCCTTTGTTGACCCCTCGAGTACCAGTGGTTTCCGTGTTCCGATGTTTAGTTTCTGCACCGACTTAAAAATCGAACCAGAAACATACTTTAAGCGGGTTTACTTTGCTGGTACGCATGAAAATGTCATCCTTGGTGTGGCAAATGGTAAAATTGCCATCGGTGCAACCAATGACATCAGCTTGGATTCGGCGATTGTCAAAGGAATTGTCAAAAAAGAAGATTTCCAAGTGGTCTACAGATCCAAGAAAATCCCCGCTTCGCCAGTTGCTTACCGCAAAGAACTCCCTGAAAGCCTCAAAGCCCAGATTAAATCGGCATTCTTGCGTTTCCGCGATCCTACTTTTCTTAAAGCCAGTGGTTTAACTGGGTACGTTAGCACCTCGAGCAAAGATTACCAACCATTTCGTCAGATTAATGCTTATAAAAGCTCAACCTGCTTGAAGTAAAACACAATCAGCAAAACCATTGCGATAAACACGGCTTGCTGCTACCCGCTTCTCCGACCTCGAGCCGATACCGCTCGAGGTCAAAATAAAATAAATTATGACTAAAAATCTACTTGCTCCAGCAAAAATAATCCAACAACGCAATTTTTCAAAACTTGTTTGGCTTGGCGTGGCAATTCTATTATTCTGGGCAACATTCGGCACAGAACTGAGTATCCCTAAACTAATTTCTGGTTTTGGCGAATCACAAAAACTTTTGTTCGGTACAGCCGAGCGCCCCGACAGTGGTTTTTTTCCACCAGATTTTACAAGGGGCTGGATTTTTGTTGACCAGATGCTCCTGACGGTCAAAATGGCAATCTGGGGAACGGTTCTAGCGGCGATAGCTGCGCTACCAATATCGATTTTGGCGGCTGCCAATACCGCCCCAAATAAAATTGTGTATCAGATTGCACGGCGGGTTCTCGATGTGCTGCGCGGCTTGAACGAATTTGTACTGGCACTCATTTTTGTGGCAGCCGTGGGTCTAGGACCGTTCCCCGGCATTCTGGCATTGGCGGTTCACACCACGGGGGTACTGGCAAAACTTTATGCCGAAGCCATAGAAGTTGTGGATAACGGTCAAATCGAAGCGGTACAAGCCAGTGGTGCAAATCCAATTCAGGTCTTTACCCACGCGATTTTCCCGCAGATTGTGCCTACTGTGGTTTCGATGAGTTTATACCGTTTTGAAAGTAATGTCCGTGCTGCTAGTGTGCTGGGTTTGGTTGGTGCGGGTGGAATTGGGTTATTTGTCACCGAAACGATGCGGAGTTTTAATTTTAAGGAAGCCAGCGCGGTACTGCTGGTGATTTTAGTGGCGGTTTTTTTGGTGGATTTTATCTCGGCTAAAATCAGGGCAAGACTCACATGAACATAGCTTCGTTGTCTGGCATGAACATAGCTTCGTTGTCTGGCATGAACACAACTTCGATGTCTGGTATGAATTACTGGCTCGAGAATGCCCGTGTCGTCCTGCCAGACCAGACTTTAGAACATGGTTTTGTTCGTATCGAAGATGGTTATATTGCCGAAATTCAAGATGCTCCTGAAAAAACTTCAAACTTACCTCGAGTGGATTTAAGTCAGCAGACGTTAATTCCTGGTATTGTGGACATTCACGGCGATATGCTCGAGCGAGAACTCGAGCCTCGCCCAAACACACAATTTCCGATTAAAGTTGCCCTTGCCGAACTTGATAAGCGCCTTTGTAGCAACGGTATCACCACAGCGTTTGCCGCAGTTGCCCTTGCCGATGGACCTGGACTGCGATCCGAAAGCCGTGCTGAAAGCCTAATTCATGCGATTCACCAAGCCAAAGATGAACTTCGCAGCCAGATTTTGGTGCATGTGCGTTTTGAAGTGAGCGTACCAAGTGGTGTGCCGCTACTCGAGCGCCTATTACAAGAAAATTTGGTGCAAATGGTTTCTTTGATGGATCACACGCCCGGACAAGGACAATTTAGAAACCTCGAGTATTATGTCGAATACATGACCAAATGGCTTGGCGGCAACCGCGAAGCTGCCCAAAGAACGGCGCAGGCGCACCTCGAGACCCCAATCAGTTGGGAAGTAGCAAGGGGCATTGCAGGTCTTGCCGTAGACCGCCAAATTCCTCTTGCCAGCCACGATGACGATACGCCCGAAAAAGTGGCGGTAATGCAGCAACTTGGCACAAGTATCGCTGAATTTCCAGTCACTTTGGGGGCTGCTCAGGCGGCTGCCGAAGCTGGCATGAAAGTGATTATGGGCGCACCAAATGCGCTTCGTGGAGGTAGCCACTCGGGGAATCTATCGGCACTCGAGGGGATTGACGCTGGTGTGGTTCATGGCTTATGCGCCGATTATCACCCTGCCAGTTTGCTTCACGCTGCCTTGCGAATCGCGGAGAGTGGATTGCCTTTGCACACTGCCATACGTTTTGTTTCGTTCGAGCCAGCTAAAGCGGCGGGGCTAGTTAGGCGCGGCGCGATTCAAACAGGTTTTTTTGCTGACCTCACGGTTTTACGCGGTTCTCGAGTCGCGGCTACTTGGCGTGAAGGTAAGTTAATTTATGCCGATTCACAATTTTGAGTCTAAGTATCTCACGCTTTCCTTGACCATAAGATGCACCTTCGGGCATGGTCGCTTAGTCGTAAATGTTTTAGGAACAAAACTCTAAAACATTTCATGGATGTACTTAGCAGAGTAAAGAGGGTCATGATGGTCTGCAATTTTGTCCTGTTTGTCTTCTATCTTGAGGAGACTCAAAACCGAAACTTGCTGTTCTCACAGCAACTCAGGGACAATTCTCATCAAGCGGGATTACTTTGATAAACGAAGGCATAGCCAACGGCAACCGCCTCCATACATCCCTCCCCCAGCCCCCGAAAGGGGGCGCAATTATTGGTTCTTATCGGGCTGGTAAACCAGCACACTTAAGTCCCTCTTCAAAGGTGCTACTGTGTTTTTATGATTAGCATGACCGAATTCGGGGCGAATAAAGCCAAAGAAATCCTCGAGAAGAACAATAAACTCAATGCGGCTGTCCGTGTTTTTGTGAAAAGCGGTGGGTGTAGTGGTTACAGTTACGGCATGGCAATAGATGATCGTAGACTCGATGGTGACACGATTTTTGAAAGCCACGGGGTTAATGTGGTGGTGGATAAAATGAGCTTACCGCTTCTTGAAGGGGCAACTGTGGATTATCTCGAGAACATGATGGGCGGCGGTTTTAGTGTGGTTTCTAATCCGAATGCTACCAGTGGTTGTGGTTGTGGCCATAGTTTCCGCACCGATGGCAAGGCAGCCGTAGAAGGTGAAGGCAGCGCCAGTTGCCATTAAGTTTAAGACGTGATGACTCACCTCGAGACGTAATGGGCTGACACACCTCGAGACGTGTGAACCGTACACCTCGAGACGTGTGAACCGTACACCTCGAGACGTTCCGCCCGATTAAAACCCGTTAGACTCGAGCCTATGAATTTTGCGGATTTATCCAATTTAGCCTTGCGTGGCTTAATGCGCCGCCCAGTTAGAACATTATTAACAATACTTGGGATTGTGGTTGCTGTAGCCAGTATGGTGGTGTTTTTATCGCTCGGTGAGGGCTTTAGACGAGCCTTGGGCGACCAGATTGGCAATATCGGACCTGATATTCAAGTGCAACTGGCGGGTTCGGATTCCTCGAGTGTTTTTGGTAGCCCCATTCCAGATGTGCCAGTGGCTAACGTCGCCCGTTTTGAAGCCTTAAAAACCGAACTTGGAATTCGTCAAGTGATTCCCTACTTACTGACCGCTCGAGGCAACTTTAGTGGCAGTGGTTATGTGATTCTTGCCTACCCATTCGAGAACACCGAACTGACCGATGTCTACCCAAATATGAAATTAGCCTCTGGGCGTTGGGTTCTGCCAAGCGAAGGCAATCAAAAAGTCGCGGTGGTTGGGTCTCAGGCGGCTAAAACCGCTAAACTCGGTCTGGGCGACGAACTGCGGCTCTCGAGAACTGACCGTTATAAAGTCGTGGGGTTACTCGAGAAAGGCGAAGGCTTTACCGACAGCGCTATTTTCCTGCCCTTTCAAAGCCTAAGTAACACCCTAGCTGTACAAGGTAAAGCCACGGGAATTGCCCTAAAACTCAATGATCCCGGCGATGCCCGTAAGGTTGCCAATGAACTCAATAAGCGTTTTGATGGCGAACTCAAAGCCCAAACCCAAGGTGATGTGGTGCAAGTGCTTGACCGCGCCATTGCCATTGGTGATGCCTTTCGTTTTGGAATCAGTTTAATTTCTTTAATTGTGGGTGGCTTAGCAGTAGCCAATACCGTAATGATGGGCGTGTATGAGCGCACCAAAGAATTCGGTGTAATTCGTGCGATTGGCGCAAAACCTAGTTTTGTGTTTCAATTGGTGGTCTGGGAGAGTTTACTGATGGCACTGCTTGGCGGAGTCGGCGGAATTTTTGTTGGTTGGCTCGGGACTTTGGCAGTCAATTTTGCTGTCCGTGACTTAATCAGTGTTGAAATTGCCCAAATTACTTTTCGTCTAGCCGCCCTTGCCATTGGAGTTGCCACGGTGCTGGGTTTACTGTCTGGTTTATTGCCTGCCAGAAACGCCAGTCGTTTAGTGATTACCGAAGCATTAGGTAGGAATTAAAATGATTATTCTCGAGGCAAAAGACATTTCTAAGGTTTACCCCAGTGGCGAAAGCAGCGTCACAGCCCTCAATCACTTATCCATTGGTTTTGAAGCTGGAAAAATTACGGCAATCGTCGGACCTTCGGGCAGTGGCAAAAGCACGTTGCTGAATTTGCTGGCTGGCTTTGACCGTCCCTCGAGTGGCTCGGTTTCGCACCAAGGCAACGACATTACTGGAATGCCAGAAACCAGTCTGGCAGCCTACCGTCTGGCACACTTTGGATTTATTTTCCAGAATTACAATTTGGTCAGTATCCTCAGCGCCCAAGAAAACGTCGAATTACCACTTTCCTTAGCTGGTATTCCTAAAACCAAACGCAACAGTATCTCGAGTGAAATTCTTAAACGCGTTGGGCTAAGTAAACGCACCACCCATTACCCCAATCAATTATCAGGCGGAGAACAACAACGGGTCGCCATTGCCAGAGCGCTTGCCACCAACCCCAGTGTGCTATTTGCCGATGAACCGACAGGCAACTTAGACACTGCCACTGGAACGGGAATTCTCGAGCTTCTAACCGAACCAATGGAAGGCAGCCAGAACCGTACCCTGATTTTAATTACCCACGATATGGAAGTGGCAGCCAGAGCCAATCAGATTGTGCGAATCCGCGACGGCAAACTCGAGGGCTAAATTCTCGAGGTATTTTGTTAAGCTATTTTGTGTTGACTGGAATCCGAAAAGCCTTACGCGACTCACCCAATTATCCTTTTGTGGCAATTGATGCGCCAATAAAACTAGACCAGAACGAATCAGGTGATGATTTCCCATTCGAGTTAAAACAGATAGCCTTAGAAAAAATGTTGCATAGCAAATGGAATCGGTATCCAGAAATTCACGCGGGTAGTTTGCGTCAAAAAATTTCGACTCGAGTTGGCTGGACTGAGACTGGTGTGGTGGTCACACCGGGTAGTAACGTCCTGATTCATGCACTAGCACAAGCGGCAGGACTTGGACAACGGGTGCTTAGTGTCTCCCCTGCTTTTAGTTTATATAGTTTGTCTGGGCAGTTGCTCGAGGCGCAAATGCTCGAGCCAGCCTTAAACCCCGATTTTAGTTTACCAATGGATGCTTTGTTACAAACCCTCGAGCAACCCACACCCGGAATCATGTTCTTGGCTGTGCCACACGCGCCAACAGGGGCAATGCCAAGTTTTGAGCAAATCACACAGTTGGTAGAACATGCTTCCCCAGAATGGATTATTGTGCTGGACGAAGCCTACTTTGAATACAGTGGACGCAACCACATGGCATTACTCGAGACCAACCCTAATGTTTGTATTTTACGCACCTTCTCCAAAGCATGGGGCTTAGGCGGGGTTCGGCTCGGGTATTTACTGGCACAACCCGAATTGGCAGGGCATGTGCAAAAAATCCTCAGTCCTTTTAATGTTTCTACGCTCATCCAAGCGGTGGCAGAAACTGCCCTCGAGAACCCGCAGTACAGTGAGGCTCGAGTTCAACAAACCATTCAAGAACGCACTCGAGTCTACCAAGCGCTGATTCATCACCCGACATGGAAAATTTATCCATCAGCCGCCAATTATCACTTAATTCGTACAATGGATGCTGAAAAAGCCCATGCTGAACTGCTCGAGCGCGGTATTTTAGTACGCAAACAAGACAGTTACCGTGGATTAGAAGGTTGTATTCGCGTGAGTATTGGCACGAATGAAGAAAACACGGCGTTCATCGCGGCTGCCCTCGAGTTAGAATAATTATAATCGTTCTGAAAATGCCTTAAACGCCACTGCAAAAGCCGAATCTAACCAAGCTGTGAAGTGTCCGTTAATGGTATCTGGGTTGGTTGAATGCGTTAAAGTATACGGCTCGGTTGAACAGTTAAAAAAGTTTTCGCTTTGGACTGGGCTTTGCTGTACCGATTCAAGTTCTGCAAAGGCTGTGGCTTGCATCACACCAGAAAGCTCTCGTCCAACATGATGCCAAGAAACCACAAAAATCAATTGTTCTTGGTGAATCTGAATTTTGGTTTTCAGGAAATACCTATTTTCACTAAAATTAACAAATGTAGAACTTTGCTTAGCGACTTGAATAAGTTGGTGACGATACCAATGCCCATTGTTTTTATCATTACCGCCTTCTGTAAACTCGAGTTTAGGTCGTTCTAAGTTCTGTAAAATTTTATTTAATTGCTCGAACTGCTTTTCGAGATAGATTTTGGTAAAAGCGCGAGCGGCAAGTGCAACTTCGTTGACCTGACGTAATTTACTTTGCGATTCTTTATTTCGTTTCTCAAGTTTTTCCTTAATGGCTTCAAATACTGCTGATGTGACAGGTTTTTCCTCCGTTTCAAAGCTCAGCGCTTGTAGGATAGCTTCTTGCTCAAGTTGTGCAATCAGTAGTACAAGCGGTTCGAGATTTCCGTAATCAGCAGACTCGAGGGCATTGATATATTGGGTACGACTGATGTCGTCACCTTGGATGACAACAGGCAATAAATCTGCTTTCAGTAAAACATAAGTCATCAATGTTCGAGCCAATCTTCCGTTACCATCTGTATAGGGATGAATTTGAGTAAAGCGGTGATGTAGCCATGCAGCAGATAGAATTGGGTTTTCTTGGGCATAGCTTTCTAGTAAAGCTAGTAAATTTTCCATTTCACTTTCAACTTGCTCAGGTGGGCAATATTCATGTAATAATCCATCTCGCCGAGTTGGACTATTGGGGAGTAGTTTGTACTTACCCTTGGGTAATGCTATATCCTGTGGCTTACCAAATAGATCAACTCCATCAGTCTTATCTTGATGTTTTACTAAACCCTGATGCAATTCATGGATAAAAGATTTAGACAGTTTTCTTTCCCCCTTAATACCGCCCATAATGTGTTCAATTGCACCTTGATGGTCTTTAAGAA
>JBEGTV010000080.1:0-8318 GCA_041179225.1 Deinococcota bacterium
AACAGGCACTAATGTCTGCATCGAGAATCCATTCAGCACTCCCTTTGATTCGCACTGTTTGATGAATTGCGGTAATGGCATCCATTGTGCAGCGCCCTGGTCTAAAACCATACGAATGCTGTTCAAAACGTTGTTCCCATTCGGCTTCAAGTGCCATCTTGACAATAGCTTGCATCACTCGGTCATAGACTGTTGGAATACCTAATGGTCGTTGTTTACCGTTGCTCTTAGGAATCCAGACTCTGCGGACAGGTTTAGCTTTATACGAGGTTAATTTGAGTATTTGAAGATGATTCAGTAGTTTCATTCGTTTTGCAGGTGTATCAATGATGACTCCATCAACACCTGCGGTGTGTTTCCCCTTATTTTCTTGGGTAACTTGTCTTATCGCCATGAGTTTAGCGGCAGTAGAACGAACCAATAATTTCTGAAGATTCTTCACTTTTGCATGGTTGTGTTGCATAGTCGCTCGATAAATTCTATGTTGTAGCTGCTCAACACGTTTCTGAACACTTTTCCAGTCAATGCTTTTCCAGTCATTCAAAGTGTGTTTATTGGTCTGTTCAATGATAATCATTGTCTAACGTCTCCAATCATAAAGAGCTTTTACAGAAGTTTCTATCGGATGAAACCCATCGGAAGTAGGCACTCTTTCGAGTTCGGTATCAACCGTATCCACACGATTACAGCATGGCATTTGCTTTCTCCGATGTCCTTTGCCCTCTGAACCTTAACTGTTCTTACGAAAAGTAGACCACTGCTTGTGGAGTTCATAGGGTTTACCCAGTTGCTCGAAAAGGACGATTGCAGTGGGGGTAGCTGGCATCTATGTCCCGACGAGAATGTGGATGTCGTTACTTGTTACAATCCCAAGTAATCCTCTCGTATCCTTTTGGTAGGTGTATCAGCCTTATTTCACCTGTTCGTTTTACGGGTCGTCAACGATGCTTCACTTGCGTTCAGCTTTCCCATTTCTCCCTAGTCCATTACCAGATGAGGCTTCTAGCTTTGGAACATTGTCCTCAACGCTTCACACGTTCAATTGCTATTCCGCATGGTTGAGTAGGGACTCCTAGACATCATAGGGTTTCAGTGTTGCTGCACTGAACATTCCTTTCCGACCGTTGCTGGTCGCACAAAGTAAAAACCAAGAGTGCAAAAGATTCATACCTAAGTTGTCATAGACGCATGTCAATTCTCGAGTCCTAAATAAGTGCTTATATATTTGGGTTGACAGTTAAGTAGAAACACATGTAGTACAAGTTCAGTAAAATGTCGCTTGAGCATCTCAGAAAGCTGTATATCTATTGCATAAGAATCACAAAAAAAGTCGCTGATTCTGCTGAGTTGAGAGATGATGAATACGCCAACTTCAGTTGACATATAGACTTTATAGTTGGCTTTTTTCTAACATTTAACTCATTTGAGGTAGCCTGTATGAAACGACCAATGATCTTGTACTTGACAGCACAAACCATCTCTGCTTTTGGTGATTCTTTTCGGCGTTTTACCATAATGCTATGGGTACTAAGTGTTACCAATGGTTCTGGTTTAGCTGTTACAGCGGTACTTGCTGCTGAAATGATTCCGTATCTTTTTTTGAGTGCAATAGGTGGGATGTTAGTTGATAGATGGTCACCACGCAAGGTATTGTTGTTATGCGATATTGCAAGAGGGATTGTTGGGTTGGGTTTAGTCCTTGCAGCAGCTTTTGGACAAGTATGGATTGGCATTGCCCTTGTTGTGGTACTAACTATTTTTTCAATTTTTTCTGACTTAGCTGGTATTGTGCTTTATCCACATTTGACAGATGATAAAAACCTTGAACGTGCAAATGCACTTTGGACAATGGGACAGCAGTTGTCTCTTGTCGCTGGACCTGGATTAGCCGCTTTAATGTTTACCCAATTTGGCGCACAGCTAGCGTTTGCGTTAGATGCTCTTTCTTTTGGTATTGCTTTCCTTATTACTGTATCTGCCTTTAGGAATCTTGCACTGCCTAGAGATAGCATTCTTCCTCCAGTAAAGCCCCGTGATATTCGCACTGAAATCAAAGAAGGATGGGTGTATCTTGCACAAACCCCAATGATTCGCAATTCTTTTATCGCTGCACTTTTTCAAGTAGCAGGTGCTGGGATCAATAGCACTATTATGATTTTTTTCATTTCACGAAACTTAGGACATCCGATCACTGATGTTGCTTGGCTCAGTTCAGTCAACGGTCTATCTCAAATAGTAGCTGGTGGTGCAATTGCTGTACTTGCTAGACGGTCTCCGCTTCATGTAGTTTTATCAGTTGGTGGTTTTTTAATTCTCATTGGTGCAATTTTTGTCGCCTCTGCAACATCGTTAACCATTTTGATAATTGGCGTTGTCCTTACAGCCCTAGGTAATTCACCTGCTAACATCGGTCGAAGTACACTCGAACAACGATATGTACCCACAGCTTTGTTGGGGCGAACACGTGGTCTTGCAGAAACAAGTAGTCCGATAGTTTTTTTAACAACTTCTATGGTAGCCGGTAGTTTGGTAACAACATTAGATCCGAGAATAATGCTTATTGGGTCTACATTTTTTTCAATGGCATCACTGTTAGCAATAATGGCGACTGTGATGCAAATACGAAGTACAATAAGCAATATCAAGGAGAATTCTTAAAATCTCTTACATTTTTATACTTAAAGCCTACTCTTCGTGTGCTTTTGTTGGTGATAAACCCAATAAAATAATATAACGACGGCTATTTTCTGTGATATTTTGCATTCTATATTGTTGAAATAATTCCCAAAGTTTTGACTGAAACTCCTTAGCATGCTGATTGTCTAGCATGATATTTTCAGAGAATGTGTATAAAACGGCTGGTTGATCTTGAGCCAGTGGGTCAAAGGTACTATTATTTACCTGAATCCGATTCATATTGAGCGAGTGGTCGCTTGCCAGCTCAATGCTCAATCCACCAGCATCAATCAGGAATGGGGCTTCGATCTCAAGGGCAGCTTTTAGTTTTGAAAACCACCGCAGGTCAGAGGCTCCAACATTATCAAAAGGCATCAAGTTTGCAGGAATGATAAATTTTTTAGCAACTGCTTCATAAAAACGAACTGGGCGACCTGCCCGACTTTTCTGAAATCTTATATCCAGTATCCCGAACTCAAGAAATTGTTTAACCCAATAGAGTAAGGCGGTCATTGAAACGTCAAGCTCACTAGAGGCAGCACTTAAGGAAGTGGGCGCAATCATAAATGGAGTTAATAGGCGAGCGACCCAAGGTCGACTTAACGCCTTGGCAGCTTTGGCACTTTGAACATGATATCCTCGATCTAATTCCATTCAACTTAAAATACTTCATAGAATTTTAAGTTGAGTGAGGTACATAATTTACAATCAAGTTCTTGTAGATCTATTCAAGTGAAATTGCACACTCCGATTTTAATCCCTTTAGTTTGGTAGGAGGATATGTGGAGAACATTGAGTTATACGTTCCATCAAAGTTTATGAGTTATTCGACAAGCAATGATGGAGTTCTTATGCTGTATAGCAGCATAACTGGTGCAATTGGGGCGGTTCCTGCTGATCAAGCAAAAGAAGCAAAAACCGCATTGCGACGTTCCTCACGAATTCCTACACCGCAAGGTGGTGTATTGAAGGATTTGGTTGATGGAGGGTTTTTGATTCCAGAAGGAACTGATGAGGAAGCTTTACGAAAAAGCATATACCTTGGGAAGTACAATCGTCACTCATTGCAACTTATTATTTTACCCACAGAAGAATGTAATTTTCGATGCGTGTATTGCTATGAGTCATTTGAACGTGGAACAATGAAACATGAGTTAGTTGAAGCTATAAAATCATTTGTTGAAGCTGAGCACAACAAGAATGAGTTAAAAGAATTTAGTCTTTCATGGTTTGGCGGAGAACCACTTCTAGCATCGGAAGTTGTTGTTGAACTTACGCAATTTTTTTATGAATTCTGTATTTCAAGAAAAATTCAGTTCACATGTGGTATTACGACTAACGGTTCATTATTGACTCCCGAGCTTGTAGAGTCTTTAGTGCCCTATGGACTAGGCTTCTTTCAAATCACGTTAGATGGAATCGGTGAAGAACACGATAAAAAGAGAGTTGCCATTGATAATAAGCCGTCATTTGAGCGCATTATCACCAACTTACGTTACTTAAAATCGACATCTTATATCTATGTAGTTTCACTTCGGCACAACTATGATCCTAATGGTCTTCAAAGCCTTGAGCAATTTATTGAATTTCTACAAAGCGAATTTGGAGGTGATCCACGCTTTACAACTGCTTTTGAAGCGATTGGAACATGGGGTGGAGCTAATGATGATGCACTTTCTGTTTGTGATGGAAAATCTGCTGCTCACAGTCGAATGCGCGCCAAACGCCTGGCGATTGAAGCTGGTTTTCACAATACGTTTCAGGTAGAAAGTTTCCAGCCGAATGGATACATTTGTTATGCTGCCAATCCTAGGTCTTTGGTAGTGGGCGCAGATGGAAGGCTTTACAAATGTACAGTTGAGCTGGACTACCATGATAGAAACGTGGTTGGGCAACTCCATTCAGATGGCTCAGCAGATATTGATTGGCGCAAGATGGCTTTGTGGACTGAGACAAACGGTAACGCTTTCGATGGGAAGTGCTCCACTTGCTTTTTTAGCCCTAGTTGCCACGGAGCAATTTGTCCGAAGCAGTGGATGGAGCAGGCAGAATGCGAATGTCCACCAGAAAAACATGCTATGTCTGAAAGCCTCCAACTCCTTAGACTTGAATCAGAACTCCCTGCAAGTATTTCTCTAGCGTCAATTGCTCAGTGTACCAAATGAAATTGAAAGGTTTTTGCAAAAAAAATGCGTAAAGGAGGTGAATAATGAAATGGATTGCTAAACCACGAAAACCCGGTTTAACGAGTGTACACGTAGATCCAAATACCAATTGTCATAGTTGTTAAGTACCTCAGCTCTTTGGTTGTGTCTATTGATAAGCTATGCAAATAAACTTGGGCTGAAAGCATTGCATTTTTTAGCGAATGGACTCGTGTTTCTATAATCGCAAACTGAGCAAATTTGTTAGGCGAAAATTTGAAGTGCAGGAGGTGAATAATGAAATGGATTGCTAAACCACGAAAACCCGGTTTAACGAGTGTACACGTAGATCCAAATACCAATTGCCATAGTTGTTAAAGCATTTAAAATCAAAGCAATTAAAATCACTGGTGGTTCTAACCAATAGCGTACAAGAATCACCAGTGCATGATTAATGATGATTCGCTGATATTCTTAAGATATATGCCAATAACTAAATTGAAACGAATTTAAGCTAATCTATTTCAATAAAATGGCGTTTTTGTTGAGTTAACTCAACGACATCCTGAAGAATCGAGGTCATTTATGTCTAATAAAATGTGTAAACGCCTCTTGGTAGGAATAGCGGGTTCTAGTGCGGCAACTCAGATACATGATTATTTGTTTCAGTTTAGGCAATTTTTTGCAGATGAAGTAAAAGTCATCATGTCGCATGCTGCATCTGAGATGGCACAGCTGCGAACAATAGAACTATTTTGTGATGATCGTGTTTTCATAGAATTTTGGGATCGATCTAGTTCCGTAAAAACGCCCCATATTCAATTGACTCAATGGGCTGAAGTATTTTTAGTAATTCCAGCAACAGCCAATATACTTGGTAAAGCTGCGAATGGCATTGCAGATGATTTGTTATCAACGGCTGTTCTAAGTTACCTAGACCCTATTGTTTTTGCGCCAGCTATGAATCCTAGTATGTGGAATAGTAAAGCGTTAAAGCGCAATGTTAAGCAACTTCAGCAGGACGGTCACTGCATTGTGGAACCACAGGAAGGGATTAGTGCAACAACTGGACGGTGGGATAGTGGGCTTGCGATGCCTCCAGCCGAGGAAATCATACGTCACTTAGAACATACACACCTTACAAAACTTCGGCTCGAATATTGGGAGGAGGCTACCCGAGACAAAGCACTGACCCCAATGCAGAGAAGGATGAATGTCAATCAAACTGACTTACTGCAACTGAATCTCCAAGAAGTTTGAATGTTCGTAGCCAAGAGAGCGAAGCTGACTTGCATTATTGAGCCTTTTTAGAACTTCACTTAGAGGAACACATGAATACTGACTTTCGTGCTATTTATGATCGGTTCACTCAGCTTCTAGATATAATAGCTGAATTTGTTCCCACAGCAGATACTGAACGTTATGTTGAACTTTCCAGAGAAACTGATGGGTTGGTTGTGGAACTTGGTATTGGGCAAGGAAGAGTTGCAAAATCAGTAAAACCAACGTATGGAGTTGACCTATCTCCTGTGATGCTTCAACAGTGCGCGGAACGGCTTGGTTCAAGTTGTCCAAAACTAATACAAAGTGATTTTCGTGATTATACTTTATCTAGCCCAGCAATGCTAACTTATCTTCCACAAAGCACTATCAACAATTTAGACAAAGTGGCTCGGATTCAAACTTTCAACAACGTTTTCCAAAACACTGCTCCAGGAGGCAGATTTGCATTTGATTCGATAATTCCAAACGTTGAAGATTTCATTAAACGCAGCAGATTTAGTTTACTACGTGGAATAAATGAAAAACTTGTATTGTATGAGTTGTTATCTATTCAGAATTTAGATGCTCAAGAAATGATTGTTCGATTTCATGTTGACTTCTTGGATGAAGATGGTAATGTTACGCATAGAAAGTTTTATCCTGCATTGCCGTTCAACTTTGTACATCCTTTTCAGTTTGAGGAACTTGCAAAGGAAACAGGTTGGGAAGTTGAATCACTATGGGGCGGATTTAATAAAGAACTTTTGACAGGGCGCAACGATTATCAATTCTGGGTTCTTCGGAAACCAGACTGAAGACCTCAGCCCCCAATAAAGGGTCTAGGTTAAGTATCAACCAAAAGTGCAATAGACCCTTACCTAAGTTGTCATAGACACATATTGGTTCTCGAGTTCTCAATAAGTGCTTGTATAATTTAGAGTGTGACTGAACTCGAGAACCCTTTGCAGTACACAAATTATGGTACTTACACCAGCCAACCAAATGATGAACAACTCAAGCTCTATTTCACCTTAAGCCCGAGTGATCTGGTATTCCTTGAGCGGACTCGAACACCTAATTCCAAGCTGGGAATGGCATTGCAATTAACGACTTTACGGTTTCTAGGTACATTCTTAGTAAATCCATTAAACACGCCTGCTTTGGTCGTTAATGCCGTGGTTGTTTGGAACACCGATTACATGAGCGCGATTCTTAGTTTACTTGAAGCTATGGGTGACGATGTTCTGATTGAAGACTTGGTTCGAGTAACCCCATTGAAAACACAGCATATTAAAGTGTTAGGTGAATATCGTTTTGATTTGCATCCTGATGTCATTGAAGGGGATTTAAGACCACTTCGTGATCCAAATTCGAGTATTGGTCTCGAGGATGAAGATGATTTTTAAGCCTAAACACCCAACTGCGTTTATAACAGCTTAATTAAGGGTCTATTTCACTCTTGGGTTTTACTTTACGGTAGACCCTAAATTGATTCTAAAAACTATAGTCGCACAACGTTTTTGAGGTGTGGATAGTTTAGTTAGAATGACTCAAATTTTCTTATGTTTAAGTAGGTTTTAAGTAAATGCGACGAAATGGCGACACCCATCTGCTACCATGACCCCTTCGGAGGTCATCATGTTTAAGAAATTACTTGTCCTACTCGTTTTCCTCACCCAAACCGCCCTCGCCTACTCAGCCACAACCACCTCAAACGTCAATCTACGGCTCGAGCCAAGCCAAAAAGCTAAAGTCATCCAAGTCATCACGCGAAACTCTAAAGTCACGGTGGCTGCTTGTGGTGCATCTGGTTGGTGTCGAGTACGGGCATCTGGGCGGCTGGGGTATATGCGTGGCTCGTACCTCAAGCGCATCGAAGCTCGAGCCACGCCAGTCCCTCGCTCTAGCCTTCCCAGCGTTCCTAGCACCTCTCGAGGCTATATCAACAGCCAAGGCAATTGGACTCCCAGTCCTGTGACTTCAAGTACAGTGCCAAGTGGGGCAACTGCCCAATGTCGGGATGGGACTTACTCGTTTAGTGCCTCGCGGCGTGGGACTTGCTCGAGACATGGTGGTGTTGCATCATGGCTGCGTTAAATTGGTTTTTCAGTTAGGCTTAACCCATGCGATTAGTGATTGATGATTTTGAAGATGGTCTTGTCCGGCTCGAGACCCCAGATTTAGGGCAACTGATTCTGCCTCGAGCCTGGTTGCCGATCAATGCCCATCCTGGTG
>JBEGTV010000081.1:0-8290 GCA_041179225.1 Deinococcota bacterium
TCAGATTGGGTTTCGGATGACTCGAGACCAATTAAAACAGTAGAATAGCCTCATGCGTTTTATCTCGAGTCCTTATGGCAGTATCGAAGTGCTGCCATGTGCTGACCCGAATTTAATTGAACGGCTGGAAATGGACTCGAGCCTTGATGTTTTTAGGCAACCCGAAGAACAAAAAAATGCCTTGGTCAGCATTGCCAACGCTGACAACAGCTGTGTTTGCATTGCAAAAATGGCACACCGAATTGTTGGTTACGCAACCTTTCATCCGCCAGACGAGATTGAACGCTGGTCACAATCTAAAGTCTCGGGTTTACTCGAGTTAGGGGCGGTGGAAACCAGTAAAACCCATCGTGGACGGCACTTGGCACGGACACTGCTCGAGGTCGGAATTGCTACGGGGCGTTACCACGATAAAATAGTGATTGCCACGATTTACCAATGGCATTTTGATTTGGACAACACGGGTTTAACTTCTCATGCCTACCGAAAATTGCTCGAGCGCATGTATTCAAGTGTTGGTTTTGAAGTCTTTAGAACCGACGACCCCGAAATTGCCTATTATCCCGGGAATTCGTTAATGGCTCGAGTCGGGATTCGCGCTTCGGAAGCCTTAAAAGCCGAGTTTGATCGTTTGCGGTTTCTCGAGGGTGGGTTTAGAGGATGAAGGCTCGAGGTTGTCAGTGACGATTTTTTTGCATAATCCACAAACCCTTTCTTACGACCTTGGGCAGCATCATCCATTTAAGAGTATTCGCCCCGAGGCGGTTAAGCATTTGCTCGAGTGTTTTGGTGTGGTTTTGAAAGTTCAGGATTTTCAAGCCGCCAGCCTAGAAGATATTTTAAGTACCCATTCACGCGGTTATGTCCAACGGGTGATGCGGGCTTCGGGTGGTGAGGCTGTACCAGACGCACTCGAGTACGGGATTGGCACTTCCGACACACCGATTTTCTTAGGGATGCACAATGCCACCGCTTCAGTTTGTGGTGGCACACTCGAGGCGGCGCGGCTAATTGCTACGGGTGTCACGTCTCGAGTCTTAAGTTTAGCGGGTGGTTTACACCATGCTCAATTTGCTTCGGGCAGTGGCTTTTGTGTTTATAACGACTTATCTATTGCGATTCGGTATTTGACAGGACTGGGTTTACGGGTAGCTTATTTAGACATAGACGCACATCATGGTGATGGGGTGCAATGGCTGCATTACACCGACGACAATGTGCTGACCATTTCGCTGCATGAAACAGGGCGGTACTTATTTCCCGGAACAGGCGCAACTTATGAACTCGGACGAGGCACGGGCATCGGTTACAGCTTAAATGTGCCACTCGAGCCGTACACCCAAGATGACTCGTACCTTGACGCATTAGAAAGGATTCTCGAGCCAGCGCTTTCGTGGTTTTTACCCGATGTGCTGGTGGTTCAAGGCGGGGCAGATTCGCATGAATTTGACCCTCTGGCAGATTTGGGGCTAACTACTCAGGGATATAAAAGAGCTTACCGGCTAATTGTCCAACTGGCTAAGCAATACGCGGGTGGGCGGATGTTAGCCACAGGTGGTGGTGGGTATGCCACGCTTCATGCTGTACCGCGCATCTGGGCAGAATTTTATGCGGCGCTCGAGGGAATAGACTTACCCAATACTGTGCCACAAAGGTGGCTCGAGACTTGGCAACCACAAAGTTCTGAGACCTTACCAAGTGTTATGACAGATTACGCAACTGATATTCCGCGTCGCAGTATTATCGAAGCCAGTAACGCCAGAACTGTTACTGAACTCCTCGAGATGTGGAAAAACGTTAGAATACCCTAATGCCCGATAATGCCGTTGGTTTTTTCCAAGCCGCCCTCGCTGAAATGGAAGAGCGCCGCAAAGCGCTGCACCTTGGTGGTGGTCTCGAGAAACAAAAAAAACAACGAGACCAAGGCAAATTAACTGCTCGAGAACGAATCGAAGTGCTGCTGGACGAAAATAGTTTTGTTGAAACCAGTGTTTTTGTTGAACACCTCGAGTCGGATTTAATGGCTGGCGTAGATGCCCCCGGCGAGGGTGTGGTCACGGGTTTTGGAACGGTGAATGGGCGTAAAGTTTGTGTGTTCTCGCAGGATTTTACGGTGTTGGGTGGGTCGCTTGGCAAAATGAATGCCGCCAAAATTACGAAGGTTATGGATTTGGCGGTCAAGGTTGGTTGTCCGATTATTGGTTTGAATGACTCGGCGGGCGCACGAATTCAAGAAGGTGTGGATAGCCTATCGGGTTACGGTGAAATTTTTTATCGCAATGCAATTTATAGCGGGGTTGTGCCGCAAATTAGTGCAATTCTAGGTCCGTGTGCAGGTGGTGCGGTCTACAGCCCAGCCTTAACCGATTTTGTGGTTATGGCACGCGGCAGCAGTTATATGTTTATCACTGGTCCTGAAGTGATTAAAAGCGTGACTCGAGAAGATGTCAGTTTTGAAGAATTAGGCGGGGCGGATGTTCACAGCACCAAAAGCGGGGTTTGTCATTTGGAGGGCAACAATGACCGTGATGTTCTCGAGAAAATAAAATTGTTGCTGTCGTACTTACCAGCGAACGCCACAGAAGAAACGCCTTTACAGTCTTCCAAAGACCCAAAGCAGCGCAAAACCCCACGTATCCTCGAGATTGTTCACCCAGACCAACGTAAACCTTACCCGATGCTCGAAGTGATTCATGAAATCGTGGATGACTCGGATTTCTTAGAGATTCAACCCGCTTTTGCCAAGAATATGATTTGTGGTTTTGCTCGTCTGGGCGGGCGTTCGGTGGGCATTGTTGCCAACAATCCACGTTTTATGGCGGGTGTTCTGAACATTGATGCCTCCGACAAAGCCGCTCGCTTTATTCGCACCTGCGATTGCTATAACGTGCCGATTATTACCCTTGTGGACGTGACTGGTTTTTTACCGGGCGTAACCCAAGAACACCAAGGCATTATTCGTCATGGTGCAAAAATGCTCTATGCCTATGCCGAAGCCAGTGTGCCAAAAATCACGTTAATCACCCGAAAATCTTATGGTGGGGCGTACCTTGCCATGAACAGCCGCGATATGGGCGCAGATGTCGTTCTTGCCTATCCAAACGCGGCTGTTGCGGTCATGGGTGCAGAAGGGGCAGCTAACATCATTTATCGCCGTGAAATCCTAAAATCGAGTAACCAAGCTGCCACTCGAGCCGAAAAAATTGCTGAATATAAACAAGCCTTTGATAACCCATATGTCGCGGCAGCCAGAGGTTACATAGATGATGTCATTCACCCCGAAGACACCCGAATCCATTTAATCATGCACCTCGAGATGCTACACGGTAAACGCGAAGAACGCCCCTTCAAAAAGCACGACAACATACCTCTGTAGGCAAAAGGCGAAAGTAAAACCTTTGCCCTTCGCCTTTTGCCTTTCGACTATTCATCCTCACTGCGTCCGAAGAACTCGGCGAGTCCGGGTTTCTCGGCTTCTTTTTCGAGTGTCAGACTACCATTTGGTAAGAGTCCGGCTCGAGACAGGGTTTGGATGGTGCTGAGTTCAGAAATGGCTTCTCGAGGCAGTTGGTTGGGGATTTGGTGTTCTAAGCTGTGCAGTGCGCCTTTTGAAAAACGGTAGACTTCGGTGTAACGCTCACTGATGACTACTAGAACTTCGGCGAGGTCTGAAAGTGGCACAGCCAGTTCTTCGATGTCGCTGATGTCCTCGGACAACTGTTCAGCGTAAATACTGACCCATTCTTGGCGTGGCACAAGAATGATCATGGATTCGGGCAGCAGCAACGGCTCGAGACAACCCCGAATATCGCTTAAGTTGGCTTTGATGTGGAGCGTTACACTCATGCGTGATTGTATTACATTTTATGGTGTCGGTAAAAACCCAACTGCAATTCTTAAGCCGTCCCTAGCAAACATCACAAAACCGCCAGGAACAATAACTGACAGCACATCATCAAAGGCACGTCCGCCAGCACCGGGCGCAAAGGCATACATTTTGCCTAGGTTATCAGTGCGAATCGTGAAGGCTCGTCCCATAATTCTGACCGTAACAGGTTCGCCTCGGTAAGAAACCAGAAGCACTTCTTCGGGTGAACGTAAATCCAGTCCTTCGGTGAATTCACCTGTTTGGGTATTCATGGCTTGAGCAAAAATTTTAGCAAGGGCATTGGCTCGATTGGGGCTGTCATCTTCGTTTAGCACTTCAGCCGCCGTAGCAAAGCTCTTTTCGAGTGTGCCAGCCGGTGAACGCATCAGGCGTTCTAGGACTTTTTCTGAGGCATTTCGGGCGTATTTTAATAAGTTCTCTTCAGGGGCAGTGGCATAAGTTGTACCTGTTTCGGGGTGGTATTCACGTGGTTCGATGCGTCTGTCCCTGATCCAAGAAACCGTGGCTCGCATTA
Source organism: Deinococcota bacterium (assembly GCA_041179225.1). Taxonomy (GTDB): domain Bacteria; phylum Deinococcota; class Deinococci; order Deinococcales; family JAAFIG01; genus JAAFIG01. The sequence continues at coordinate 4,404 of JBEGTV010000081.1, forward strand.
AACGCATGTTCATAAAGTTATAGGTTGGGTCAAGCAGAACGGCGGTGCATTTGGCAATCGCAAGTAAGTGCCATAAACCGCCACCATCACGGTCTCGAAGCTGCATTAACACATAGGGAGTTGCACCTACATTATCTGTAAAAATACGAATTTCTCGACCCTCGAGTGGAATTATTGCTTCGTTTTGAATCGGGTATTCAGCTTCGCCAAGGGCAATCACCCAACCTTCAGGACGGTTGATCAGTTGTAGATTGGTGTTACCAAACTCTAGTTCAGTGCTTCGGGTTAAACGCAGTACCAATTGACGGATGTCAGGTAGAATTGTTTCGAGACGGCGGTTTTCCGATAGCGCTCCATAAACCTGTGCGGGGTAGACAATATCTTTGTCTTTGCCACCGTACCGAGCGGGTAAACGTTCAACCAAATGCCCAAATAAAGTGTCCACGGCTGCCAGTAGCATTTTGCGTTCAGCTTGTAAGCCTTGGGCTTGTTCGCGTTCCTTAGCTGTGGCTTGCTCGAGTTGCCGATTTAACTTACCAAGCATCTCTGATTTGGCTTCAGGATTCATATTTTCGCGGCGCACTTGATCTATGGCATTGGTAATTTCTCTGGGGCTGGGTTGAATTGGTGGTGGTGGTTCGCCCGCCAAGTGATCATTGGCAACTGCCATTGCAAAACGTCGTAAGTACGCCAGCACCTCGGTTTCGGGTAAACGAATTTTGGGGTATTCGCTCGAGAAGTCAACAATATGATGCAGTAAAGAACTCATTAAACCATCCACTGCTTCACTATCAGACAGTCGAATCACACTGTCGTTTGCGTCTGGAACTGCTGAAACCACTTTTAATTTTGATAAATTCAAATCCGAGACAAAGGTCGGTTGCTCGGCATATTGGTCAAGATTATGCAGGATCGCATAAATCAGACGAAGCACCGGACGATTGGTTTCTGAACGCCATTTTTTGCCCTGATCAGACAATTCTTCGTTTTGTTCAGCCCGCCAAACCCGCATTCCAAGAACCCTTAGAACCTCGCCTTCTTCATCTAAGAATTCTGGGACTTGAGGCACTTCGTTGATATTGGCAGGGGCAGCTTCGGTCAGTAAAAACCCAGCCCCAATGCCAATCTCGAGACCTTCAGATTCAATCACTTGCATGGTACTGACAGGGGCAGCACTTTTTTCACGCAATTGACGATCAGCAGCCCGAAAACGTCGCATCAATTGGCTACTCATAATGGTACTGGTTAGTACATCACGCAATTCGCGCACTGATTGCTTACCGCCGCGTGGGTCACGACGCTCGAGCATATCAGCCACCTTATACTCGTACAGTTCTACTAATAATTGCGGATTGGTTTGGCTCACAAAGCATAGTATACGCGGTTTAATGATTTTACGTTGTCTTGTCGAGTTAGCCAAAACCGATGTTGTACCACCAAGTAAGATGTTCTACCATCACCAAGTAAGATGTTGTACCACCACAAGTAAAAGTGTTTAGACTCGAGTTTTGTGCCTGTCGAAACCACCAGCCTTAGCGACACCTTCACTAAAAGATGCTATGAAACCCAGATTTATAACCCCATAATTTACAACATAAAATAGCCATTTTAAGTTTGTGCTAGGCTAGTCTATGTTTACAACCTTATTGACCCTGATTAGTTTACAAATTCCCTTTCCACTCGAGCGCGAAAAACCATTTGTTTATAAATGGGACAAAGAAGTCTTCCAAACTGTGTTTGATCCAACTCGAGTGACTTATCATGTTGAATTTGCGGGCGCTCAAGCCACCAGTACCAGCACCAGTGGTTCTAAATACGTCACTACACTGTTGTACTTCCCAGAACGCAAATTATTACTGGCACACTTATTCTTACGAATTGCCCTAAACCCGCTTGAGCTAAGCCTGAACTGCGCTATGAAACTCGAGGATAACGTTTGGAAAGGACTCGGGCGGATGGAGAGCGCTGCGACTTTTGTGACTAAATTGGCTGAGGGCGGCAAATTGTATGGTGAACCGTGCAGTTTTGAACTTGCTAAATGAGTAGCCCATGTCTCACTGGTATGAGTAGCCTATGTCTCACTGGTATGAGTAGCCTATGTCTCACTGGTATGAGTAACCCATGTCTCACTGGTATGAATGACAACCATCTTCTCGAGCCAAGCAGGTTAGCCTAAATCCATGATTGATTCACTGATTGGCAACACGCCGATTCTGCAATTAAAACGGGTTCTCGAGCCAAATAGCGCTGAAGTCTGGGTGAAACTCGAGGGGCAAAATCCGGGTGGTAGCATCAAAGACCGCACTGCCCTGAGCATGGTCTTGGATGCTGAGGAACGCGGAGTCCTGAAACCGGGTGGAACGATTGTTGAACCCACCTCTGGCAATACTGGGATTGGCTTGGCGCAAGTCGCCGCCTCGAGAGGCTACAAACTGATTCTGACCTTACCTGCTCAAATGTCCGAGGAACGCAAACGCACCCTTCGGGCTTACGGTGCAGAACTGGTGCTGACCGATCCTGAACGGCGAATGTTAGCTGCCATCGAAGAAGCTCAGCGCATCGTCTCGAGTATTTCAGATGCTTGGATGCCCAATCAATTTGAGAATCCTGCTAATCCAAGAATTCATTATCAGACGACAGGACCCGAAATCTGGGAGCAAATGCAGCACAACATGAATATGTTTGTTTATGGCACGGGTACTGGCGGCACGATTAGCGGAACAGGCAAATTCTTAAAAGAACAAGATTCGAGCATTCAGGTTGTGGCGGTTGAACCAGAGCGCAGCAAAGTCTTATCTGGTGGTGAGCGTGGGCAGCATGGTTTTCAGGGCATGGGACCGGGTTTTATTCCCAAGAACCTCGATAGGAGCATCTTAGACCGTGTTGTAACGGTTCTCGAGGAGGATGCTTTTCCATTTGCACGGCGATTAGCCAAAGAAGAAGGCTTATTCGTCGGTATGAGCGGTGGCGGTATGATTTATAGCGCGGTGCAATTGGCAAAAGAACTCGGGGTCGGCAAACGCATCGTTACGATTGCTTGCGATACTGGCGCGAGGTACTTAAGCACCGAACTTTTTGCCTAAAATTTGGGGGTAGCAGTACAATTCGCCTTGGTTTTGCATCGCTTCGAGCATTAGGTCTAAACTAAACAGTCCACGGCGAACCAATTCGCCCATTAGTGCCGATCCGCCAATCGCTTCGCTTGGAATTTGATAACTCTCTAAGCGTTGATTGGTGAAGATAAAAACTTCGTCTGGTTCGAGAAAATCACCTGCTCTGTAACACACTCGAATGATGTCATGCCAGTAAAAAGAGTCTGACCAGCTTGGTGTGCCGCTTGGTGAGACCTTACGATACACTGCCATTTCGTCAAATTCAACAACGTACCAATCCATAGGGTATTGTACGCTCAGGCTTACGCCATTTGCTCGAGTGTCATTCTTAGGTGAATTCGGTACAATGCTCCAACATGGAGCATCGTTTTCAAGTTGATTTACGTGGAATTATCGAAATTCTTTCTGAGCATTTGTACTCTGGTCCGCAGGTTTTTCTGCGTGAATTGCTGCAAAATGCGGTGGATGCAATTACCGCTCGGCAAAAACTCGAGCAGGGTTTTACTCCTGAAATTCGGCTTGAACTGACTAAAGCCGAGGATGGTGTGCCAGTCTTGATTTTTTCGGACAATGGGGTGGGTTTACTGGAATCGGAAGTGCATCAGTTCTTAGCCACCATTGGGAAGTCCAGTAAGCGCCTTGTGGGTAGCAAAGGCGGTAACACCTCGGATTTTATTGGGCAGTTTGGCATTGGTTTACTGTCTTGCTTTGTGTTATCCGATGAAATTGTGATGCTGACCAAGAGTGCTAAGGGCGGCGAACTGACTGAATTCA
>JBEGTV010000082.1:0-8284 GCA_041179225.1 Deinococcota bacterium
CTAAAACGCATAGATGTACAACCTACTGTACAAGGTAACTGCCCAGACAATGGCACGTACCGCCGTTTAGAAGCCGCCGAATTGTACTCGCTGGTCACACTTGGCAGCAGCAACGCCAATCTTGGTGGACTGGCACAACAATCCTTGGACACGGTTTTATCGGTTTTTATTTTGGGGGAACTGACCAGACAAATTAAAGCCGCCACGGGCATAGACATAGACTTTCGCAGTAACCTGATTGAAGTCGTTGCCCAAAATATTTCCGACCCAGCCACCCAAGCCGCGATTAACTTTACGCTTAATTTTGGCGTGGATTTATCTCGAGCCGTGCGTTTGAATGTCCAATTAAATAACAACCGTGTGTATACCGACGCGAATAATAAACCAAGCCAGCTGCTTGGTGGGGCAATCAACCTCAATTGGCAATCCGATGATGGACGCTTTGGCATTCGACTAGGCACACCGTTCTTCTTACCGAATTCACAACAACAGTTTAATAGCGTTTTTGATATTATTCAGCCCGAAGCCCAATTTAGTTTTAATCTTTCAAATGCTTTTGGTTTCGCCTTTACCACCAGTATTCCATCTGCCAATAATTTCAAATTAACCTTTGGCGTTAGCTGGCGTTTCTAAGCGGGACTACACTCGAGAATCACCAGTTCGGCAGGGCAAAAAAGCCGAATTGGGATACCACCAGTGCCTAAACCCCTCGAGACAAAACCAAGCGCAGCTTCTTGAATAAACCCTTGTTGGTAACGCTCTCCGTACCTCGTGACACTGGCAAGTGCGCCAATACCCGGCAATCGCACTTGTCCGCCGTGGGTATGCCCGGATAACATCAAAGAGACTCGAGAACTGAGTTTAGGCAAAATATCGGGGTTATGCGACATTAAAAGCACCGCTTGATTCTCCTTAGCATTTGCAATTGCAGTGCGGCTGTTGACCTTCCCATACCAGTAATCGTCTACACCGCCAAGGTAGAGGTCTTTTCGTAAACTCGTACCTGTGTTTATCAGCATCGGAATGCCGTTGGCTTCCAAATTGTAAATTAAATCTGTAATCCCAGCCGCACCACTCCAACGCAAAGAATAATCATGATTGCCCAGCACCGCATATGCCCCAAGTGGCATGGTACTTAAAGGCTCGAGGGCTTGAGCAAAGGCTTCAAGCATCGCATAACCTTTTTTGCCATATGTATCAAAAGCATCACCATGAACTAAATCGCCTGTTAAAAGCACCAAATCGGGTTTTTCTTTGAGGGTAGCAGCAACCCAAGCCTGCACTTGCTCGAGTCCATGACCGCCACCAAAATGCAAATCGGTTAAATGGGCAATGCGTAAGGGTTGCTCGAGGTGTTTAAGTTTTAAGGAATGCCTAGAAATTTCAAAACTCATGGCTTGGGCATAGGCTGCGCCCAATGTTAGTGGTGGCAATGCCAAGCCGCCAAGCACAAGGTTACGAATAAAAGTTCGGCGGTTCATCACAGCAGCCTAATGCAATTTGGTGAGATGCTTCTCATGCAGTCTGGCACAGTGTTTCTGGTGCGGTATTTCTAAGTCCACTTAGAATCATCATAAACCCCTGCTTCTTTAAGTTGAGATGTTTTATACTTCTGCTTCATGAGCCAAATTTTACCCGAGTGGAACACGACTGCTTTTTACCCAGCCCTTGATTCCACCGAATTCACAACCGATTTTCAGGGGCTATTTACCGATTTAACCGCGCTCGAAGCGTTGTTTGAACAGCATAAAATAGCCAAAGTCGAGATCAGCCCTAACCCAGCTGAGTCTGCTCAGTCACTCGAGGCAGCCCTGAACAGCCTCAATTCTTTAGCTGATAAAGTGCGTTTGGTGTCTGCCTATATTCATTGTTTTACCAGTACAAATTCAAGAAACGACCTTGCACAAGCTAAACTTTCCGAGTTACAGCTTTTTTATGTGCGTCAGAGTAAGTTATACACCCGTTTAGCAGCTTGGATTGGCAGCATAGATTTAGACGGTACGTTGCAGTTCTCTGCGAATATAAGGGAGTACACTTTTGCTTTGCAGAAAATGCAATTAGCAGCTAAACACCAAATGAGTCCAGAAGAAGAGGATTTACGCAGCAGTTTAAGTCCTAGTGCCTCGAGTGCTTGGGCTAAATTACATGGCAATATCGTCAGTCGTTTAGAAGTGATGGTGCAAGGACAAAGCATCCCCATGAGTGCCACTCGAGCCTCTGCTCGTAGTGCCGATGCGACACGGCGCAAAGCTGCGTACACAGCAGAACTCGAGGCGTGGCAAACCGTGGAAGCGCCACTCTGTGCCGCACTGAACAGCATTAAAGGTGAAGTAGGTGTGGTCAATGCTCGGCGTGGTTTCTCTGATGCCATCACACCAAGTCTGCAAGGCGCAAACATAGATCGTCAGACTCTTTACGCCATGCACCAAGCCTGTACTGAATCCTTTGTGGATTTTAGGCGTTACTTAAAAGCCAAAGCCAAACTGCTCGGCTCGAGTTCGTTGGCTTGGTACGATATGCTAGCGCCAGTCGGTGAAGCAGGCAAATCATGGGAATGGGCAGAAGGTTCAGAATTTATTGCCAAGCAATTTGGCACGTACAGCCCAAAATTAGAGGCTTTTGCACGACGCAGCCTAACCGAAGGTTGGATTGATGCCGCACCACGAGCAGGTAAACGCGATGGCGCATTTTGTATGGGTGTACGCGGCGATGAAAGCCGAATTTTAATGAACTTTGAACCGAGCTTAGATAGCCTTTCTACCCTTGCCCATGAACTCGGACATGGCTACCACAACCTTTGCTTAAAAGACCGCACCCCATTGCAACGCCAAACCCCAATGACCCTTGCCGAAACCGCCAGTATTTTTTGTGAAACAATTGTCTCCAATGCTGCCTTAAAAGAAGCCACGGCATTAGAAAAACTCTATATTTTAGACACCGAACTCCAAGGACAGACCCAAGTTGTGGTTGACATTCATAGCCGTTTCTTATTCGAGACTCGGGTTTTTAAGGCAAGAGAAGCACGTGAATTATCGGTAGCCGAACTGAAAAACCTAATGCTTCAAGCTCAACTCGAGACTTACGGCGACGGGCTTGACGCAAGCACCTACCACCCGTACATGTGGGCAGTTAAAGGGCATTATTACAGTTCTGGACTGAGTTTTTATAATTACCCGTACACTTTTGGATTGCTTTTTGGACTTGGACTGTACGCCCAGTACGAACAAAACCCGAAAGATTTCAAAACCAAATACGACACCTTGCTCTCCTCTACTGGGCTGGCAGATGCTGCGACCCTCGCTAGTGGATTTGGCATAGACCTTCGTACCCCAGATTTTTGGCGCTCGAGCTTAGACCAGATTCGCGCTCGAGTGGACGAATTCTGCGCTCTGGTAGGGTGAAAGCAGGCAAAAGGCGAAGGTTAAAGCGACCCAAGCCCGCGAGGTGCTGCTTTAAGGGTCAAGTAGGGCAAAGGGCAAAAGTAAAACCTTTGCGCCTAATTCGGTGGGGTAACTGGTTCTGGAGTAATTGGTTCTGGCTCTGGGACTGGTGGTTGCCAATTGGGGTCGTACAATTCGAGGTCTTCGGTTCGGACATTCTGATTTTTAACGCAGGCTGGGGGCGTGAATTCATCGGCTCGAGGTGGAACGCTGGCAGCATTTTTGGTACAGGCATTGACTGCAATGGTGATGCGGTCTTCGCCGTCTCCAGGAATAGTATCCACAATTGGACGGCGGTATGGCAATGGGTCTACTTGTGGCGGTGGCGGTGGAACATTTTGCGGTAAGTCAATTCGGGTAGGGTATGCCATTCGCACGGCTTGTCTGCCGTTGAAACCAACGTAATCTGGGACTCGGTAACTGCTTGGGGGTACACCTTCGAGCGCCACGCGCATAAAGTCAGACCAGATTTTAGGCATGTAATCGCCACTATACGCACTAAAAGGCATGGATTTATTGTCATCATTGCCCATCCAAACTGCGCCAATCAGTGTTGGGGTTGTTCCAACAAACCACATGTCCACGACATTATTAGAAGTTCCAGTTTTACCTGCCACTTCGCGCCCAGCAATTTTGGCATTTAAGGCAAAACTTGGGTTTGGAGCAATACTTGGTGGGTCATTGACCACACCACGAATCATGTCTAAGCCTGTGTATGCCACTTGTGGCGACCAGACGCGACGTTTAACTTGAATATCTTCTTGGCTTGGGTACAGCACTCGTCCATCGGCAGTTTCGATACGTCTTAAATAAGTGGGCTGAATATATGTGCCACCGTTGACAAACGTAGCATAGGCGGTTGCCATTTGCAGAGGGTTGACATCGATCCCACCACCAATCGCACTCGACATACCAAGGGTATCTTTGGTTTCAATGCCCAGTAATTTTAGGCGTTCACGAAAAGCTGGAATTCCCACATAATCTTTAAGAATCCGAATCGTAGGAAAATTCAACGACCAATTTAAGGAAAAACGAATACTCCCTGTCGCTTCGGTACTACCGGGGAAATTCTGTGGACAATAATAATTTCTCGAGCAACCGGGTTTGGCTGGTGCGCCCGCATCATAAATGGTCAAAGGAGCATTAGAAACCACACTCCAAGGGTACAAGCCTTTTTCCAGTCCCAAAGTATAGAGGAGCGGTTTGACGCTCGAGCCACTGCTGCGCCGCATTTGACTTGAACCAGCGCGGTTATACTCATCCTTACCAGAATTATCGTTACCACCAACCATTGCCCGAATTTCACCTGTGTAGGGGTCTATGGCAACCAATGCCACTTGCTCGTTTCCGCGTGGACGACGCGCCACACCAACTCGAGTCGCATTCTCGGCGGCACGTTGGGCTTTAGGGTCAAGGGTCGTGTACACCCGTAAGCCGCCACCTGAAAAAGCCTGATCGCCGTATTTTTCTTTAAGGAATTTACGCACTTCAAACATAAAATACGGGGCTTGAGCCGTGGTGATTTCTTCGATGATGGTGATTCGGGGATTCTCGAGAATTGGAGCAATAATTTTTTTAGTCACAGGATCGGTTTTAACAATAATTGCACCGTTATAGGCATACTCAAGACCTTTCCAACCACGTGGCTTGACTGGTTCTAGCCATATTTTTTTGGCTTCGGCTCGAGAAATCCATTTTCCTTCGACCATTCGTTCAAGGCGTAATTCCATACCGCGTCTAGCTCGGTTGATGCTCTTAAAAAATCCATTTGGACTGGGTAAAATCGAAGCCAAGTACAAACCTTGTGCAGTGGTTAAATCCACAGGGTCTTTGCCAAAATAGGCTTGAGCCGCCGCTCGGATGCCGTATAAATTACCACCCCAAAAAGAAGTATTTAGGTACAGCGTTAAGACTTCTTCTTTGGTAAAAAAACGTTCAGCTTGCACCGAAAGCATAATTTCTTTGATTTTACGCTCGGCACTGTCGTTGTTGTTTAGTAAGGTTGTACGAATCATTTGTTGAGTGATGGTGCTGCCACCTTGTTGATTATCTTTAATGAAAGTGTTGTACAAACTCGCGGCAAAACGACGAGGATTAAACCCATAATGCGTAAAAAAGTCTTCGTCCTCGGCAGAAATAATCGCTGCTACCACTGTGGCATCAATCTCGTTTAATTTGACTGGACGGCGATCAATTCGCTCTTTACCAATGGTTGGTGCAAGCACCCCAATTAAACTGCCATCGCGGGCGAATACCTTGGTTGTTCCCTCGAGCCGGTACTGATCGAGTTCAGAAACAGGCGGCAATTCCCTAGCCCAACGCAGCAAAATTGTTGCACCCACGGCAACACCAGCAATCATGCTGACAAAGACAAAGGCAAAAAGTATTTTAAGAATGCGAAGAAAAACGCGCATGAACCTATTTTAATACGAGCTTGTGAGGACTGCTCTCATCCGCAGAGATTTGACAGGCTTATGTACAGCCAAATACACTAGAACTGTACACAAAGGTTAAATCGGCTCCGGCGAGGGCTGCACCCGTTTCGGAGGTCTTTATGAATCGTCCCTCGGAGGCAGCTAATGCCCGTCACTTGGAGGTCACATGAGCCAACACGCCACTCTTGACACAAGTCAATACGCCACCCTTGAGCCGTCACCCTTAAGTGCCTCACAACTCGAGCAGAATTTCCAAGAAATCCATCCTGCGCTCACGCCCCGCGAAGCTGTGATTGAAGCCAATCGGTGCTTATTTTGCTTTGATGCACCCTGTATTCATGCTTGCCCGACCCACATAGACATTCCTAGTTTTATTAAGAAAATCGCCACCGAAAACACAAGGGGCAGCGCTCGAGTCATCCTCGAGAGTAATTTCTTAGGCAGCACTTGCGCCAGAGTTTGCCCTGTTCAAGAACTCTGCGAAGGCGCATGTGTGCTTGGAAGCGACCATAAACCCATCGAAATTGGGCGCTTGCAACGTTATGCCACCGATTATGTGCTGACCCGTAAACTCGATTTATTTAAGCCCGGTAAGCCCACAGGCAAAAAAATCGTGGTAATCGGTGCAGGACCGGCTGGTTTAAGTTGCGCCGCAGAACTAGCAAAACTTGGGCATAAAGTCACTGTACTCGAGAAAAGAGATTTAGCTGGCGGACTCAGCACTTACGGCATTGTGGTTTTCCGTGAACCTGTAGAAATTAGTCTTGCCGAAGTTGAAATGGTCAAGCGTTTAGGTGTGGAAATAAAAACAGGTGTCACTGTAGGCAAAGACATCCAAATTTCAGACCTCGAGCGCGACTATGATGCTCTTTTTATTGGCACAGGACTGGGCAATGTTCCTAAACTTGGTATTCCAGGCGAAGACCTTGGCGGTGTGGTAGACGGCATAGACTTTATTGAACTGACCAAAACAAACCCGTACTCGAGTATCCCTGTAGGAAAAAAAGTTGCTGTTATCGGCGCAGGCAACACTGCCATAGATGCAGCCACGATTGCCAAACGGCTCGGTGCGGCTCGAGTGACACTTGTATACCGCCGTTCTGAAAGCGAAATGACTGCGTATCACTTTGAATACGAATTCGCTAAACAAGAAGGTATTGAGTACCGATTTTTAACCACACCTGTCGCAATACACGGCGATACAAACGGTATTAAAACCCTCGAGTGTGTGAATATGCAACTTGGCGCACCCGACGCAAGCGGCAGACCACGCCCAGAGGTTGTGCAAGGCAGTAACCACAGCCTAGAAGTTGACATGGTGATTAAAGCCATCGGACAGAACAAACAAACCAATCTGCCCGAAGCACTTGGACTCGAGATTCAAAACGGATACATTGTCACTGACAATGGCAACCACACATCCAACCCTCGAGTTTTTGCTGGTGGCGATTGCGTGCGCTTAAAAGGCGATGCCAGTACCGTCATGGCAGTCCAAGATGGCAAAATCGCTGCGAAAAGCATCACCGCCATGCTCGAGCGAGCCGCAAGCGCCAACGATTAAGGATACATATGCAAAAACTTTTTGGTTTAATCATCTTTATTTTCTTTCTTGGCTGCGCTCCAACAACTGCTCCAGCCAAAGTTCCTACAGCATCTTCCTCTAGCGGCAAGATTAATTCGTTCCAAGTTTCTATTGGCTCTAGTATGGCAACTAATGCAACAGTAATTGTAGAATTTGATATTTCTACTCCAGAAAATCAAAAATTTGAAGCAAATCTCGTTGTTAGAACATCTAAAGTAAAAGACCCTATGATTCTTGGGCTGGCAGATAAGTTTGCTGAAGTATCAAAAATCAAAATGATTGGCTGGAAAGACAATACACTTACTGGACAAATCGAAATGAAAGATGGTCGAGTTCTTTCGGGTACAACCGCAACTATTCCGCAACTCTTTACGCCACCAGAAACCACTTATGAATTTGAATTATTTATTCGCCCAAGCGGAACTGGTCTAGCAACAGCAATCGAAAAACGAACAATTACGATTAAGTGAGGAACGATTATGGCTGATCTTTCGATAGATTTTTGTGGTATTAAATCGCCCAACCCGTTCTGGTTGGCTTCCGCCCCACCAACAAATTCTGGCGCTCAGATTCATAAGGCGTTCGAGTACGGCTGGGGTGGAGCAGTTTGGAAAACCATTGGCTCACCTGTGCTAAACGTCAGTAACAGGTACGGGGCTTGGCATTATGGTGGGCAGAAAATGCTGGCGATTAACAATGTTGAACTGATTTCGGATCGTCCGATTGACCTTAATTTAGCTGAAATTGCCGATGTCAAAAAACATTGGGCAGACCGTGCGGTAATTGTCTCGGCAATGGTCGAATGCCAAGAGCAAGCATGGGTGGAT
>JBEGTV010000083.1:0-8270 GCA_041179225.1 Deinococcota bacterium
TTTGGAAACTATTACTGTTCTTGATGCTTGTTTCGAGAAATAGACACATCACGGGTTAGACTATTTTTAATGACAACTGCTCGAGTGCGTATCGAAAAATTGGTTTCTGGTGGTTTTGGCTTGGCGCGTACCGAAAGCGGCGTGGCGTTGGTGGCTGGGGCGTTGCCAACCGAACTGGTGGAAGTGGAACTTAAAAAGAAACGCGGAGCGCTCGAGGGGACGCTTATTCGGGTAATTGAACCCTCCGAGTCTCGAGTTCAACCGCCGCGTGGTACACCTCCAACCGCAGATTTGGCTCATGCCAGTTACGAAGCGCAACTCGAGTTTAAGCGTGGTTTTGTCTTGGAGGCATTGCAACGAATTGCCAAACTCGAGGATGTGGCGGTGCAACCCACCCAACCAAGTTCGCTCGAGTGGCGGTATCGGTCTGGGGCGCAGTACGCGCTGTCTCCTGTTGGGCTTGGTTACAGAATTCCGTTATCGCACCGAATTTGGATGTTGTACGACGACCCACTTTTGATGCATGGGGTTGCAGATGGCTTAAGCAGTATTAAAGCCGCTAGTCTCGAGCCAACCATTGAAATTGCTTTTAGGGGTAGTTTCTTAACGGGCGAGGTCTTGGTTTGCTTAATCGCTAAAGAAGAACCACATCGTTTCAAAAAAGCGGTGTATCACCTAAAAGAACTTGGTGTGGCTGGAATTAGTTATGCTTTTGCTTCGCTTGAAGGGCGCTTCCGGGCTGGGATTGAGCATCTTTGGGGTGCAGAATCTATTCTCGAGCAGTACGGCGATTACGCGGTTTCTGTGACCGCCTCGAGTTTTGCCCAAGTCAATCCGTTGGCAGCTTCAGAAATGTACTTAGAAGCAGTGCGTTTGGCTGGAACGGGTGGTCTGGCAATAGATTTATATGGCGGTAGCGGCACGATGGGTTTACATCTGGCAAAGAATTTTGTCAATGTCAAAGTCATTGAAATTAACCCAGATGCCGTGGCTCGAGGGCAAGCCGATGCAATGCGGCTTGAAGTGGATAACATCAGTTTTACCCGAGGTGATGCTTCGCGGCTCGAGGGTATTTTTGCCGATTGCATTGTGCTAGACCCGCCAAGGGCTGGACTGGATAAGGATGTCATCAGTGCTTTGCTTTTGGCTCGAGCGCCGCGTTTGGTTTATATTTCGTGTGACCCAGCGACTTGGGCGCGGGATGTGGCGAAGCTGGCTCGAGGTGGGTATAAGCTTACATTGGTACAGCCGTATGATTTTTACCCACAAACCAATCATGTCGAAGTGCTGAGTGTTCTCGAGTTGTAAGTAAAGCTGAAACCTTTTACCGTAAAACCGCGTACACTATGGTTATGAAACGACTTATTTTTCCTTTAATGCTGCTTCTTGGTGGGCTTGGTTTAGCGCAACCCGCTAAAAATGATAAACTTGGCGTGATTTTACGGGTTGAAGGCGAAATTCAACCCGCTAGTGCCGAACTTCTCAAAAAGCAAATAGACCAAGCCAATGCTGAACAGCGTCCGTTAATCGTAATTGAAATTCAAACCCCTGGTGGGCGGGTGGATGCTGCCATTGAAATGTCGGATGCGATTGTCTCGAGCAAAGTGCCTACACTTGCAGTGGTCAAAAATGCCTTTAGTGCTGGGGCGCTGATCGCCATGAGCGCCGAACAACTCGCCATGCTGCCCGCCTCGGAAATTGGTGCGGCATTGCCGATTACGGGAACGGGGCAGGCACTCGAGGGCGCAGTTGGCGAAAAGATCAACAGTGCAGTGCGCGGAAAATTTCGTAGTGTTGCCGAGACTCGTGGGCGCAATAAAGACGCTGCCGAAGGGATGGTTAATCCCAATAAAATTATTCCAGGGCTAAAAGAAAAAGGCGAGATTCTGACCCTCACTGCACCTGAAGCCGTTAAGAATAATATCGCTGATTTCACAGCCCAAAGTGTTGAAGATGCGGTGCGTCAAGCTGGGTTTTCCAATCTTCGGCTCGAGAAATATGTGCTTTCACCATCTGAGCAAATCGGTGCAACCCTGACCAATCCGATTATCGCTGGGATTTTACTGGCGATTGGTGTGGTTGGAATTTTAATTGAATTGTTCCATCCGGGTTTGGCTGCACCGGGGATTATTGGCGCATTGGCGTTGGTGGCTTACTTTATGGGTGGGCTACTGACAGGCAGTGGCAGCACCGTGGCGTTTATATTGTTTATCGCTGGAATTTTACTGATTATGGCAGAGCTTTTAATTATTCCGGGCGCTACCGTAGTGGGTTTACTTGGCTTGGGCAGTATTGTGGCGAGTATTTACTTGCAGTTTGGGCAGAATTTTGCAGTGGTCTCCGGTACAGCTACGATTGTGGCGGGTATTTGCATTGGGCTGGCTTTGTGGAAACTCCCAAGCAGTACGATTCTTAATCGCTCGATTTTCTTAAATACCACGCTGGCAACAACGGGCGCTCCTGCCATTGTACCAACTCAAACAGCTTCTAAACTCGAGGGTCGTTTCGGCACTGCCCTTTCCGATTTACGTCCAAGTGGTGTGGCTAGTATCGAAGGTGAACGCATGGATGTGGTTGCTGATGGTGAATTTATTAAATCTGGTACGATGTTAGAAGTGACTCGAGTCGAAGGACGGCGAATTGTGGTTAGAAGCAAGACTTAAAGCCCGAACTCGAGTAGTCTAGTGGTGTATTTAGGAGGATTTACATGGAAGCATTTATTTTTATCGGTGTTCTGATTATCATTGCGTTCTGGATTTTATTTAGTGTTATCCCAACGGGTTTGTGGATTTCGGCATTGGCAAGCGGTGTTAATGTGGGCTTACCCAGTCTAATCGGAATGCGTTTACGGCGCGTTTCTCCGGCTCGGATTATTTACCCTCTGATTAAGGCGCGTAAGGCGGGTCTTAAAGATGTAATTCAAAATAATCTCGAGGCGCACTTCTTGGCTGGTGGTAACATTGATAAAGTTGTGGATGCGTTAATTGCTGCCGATAAAGCTGGTATTCCATTAACTTTTGAACAAGCAACAGCCATTGACTTGGCTGGGCGTGATGTGCTGGATGCGGTGCGGGTCTCGGTGAATCCAAAAGTGATTCAAACCCCAATGGTCACGGGTATGGCACAAGACGGTATTCAATTGCTTGCCACAGCCCGTATTACTGTTCGCGTAAAAATTGACCGTCTGGTTGGCGGGGCTGGTGAAGAAACGATTATTGCTCGTGTCGGTGAAGGTATTGTGGCTGCCATTGGTGCGGCGCAAGACCATAAAGCGGTTCTCGAGCAACCCGATATTATTTCTAAGACCACGCTGGCTAAAGGTTTAGATGCCGGTACTGCTTTTGAAATTCTTTCGATTGACATTGCCGAAGTTGATGTTGGTAAAAACATTGGCGCTCAATTAAAAACCGATCAAGCCGAAGCCGAAAAGCGGGTTGCTCAAGCCAAAGCCGAAGAACGCCGTGCCATGGCAGTGGCAGTCGAACAAGAAATGCAGGCAAGGGTTCAAGAAATGCGTGCCAAAGTGGTTGAAGCCGAAAGCCAAGTGCCTCTGGCTCTTGCCGAAGCCTTCAAGAGTGGCAAATTAGGCGTGATGGACTATTACAACATGCAGAATTTACAAGCCGATACCAGTATGCGTGGCGCAATTTCTGAATCGGCAAAACGCGATGCCAGTAAGTAAATCTCGAGGGGGACTATGAACCTTCAAAGTATCGTTCAGTTTTTTCTTAGAAACCCTGAGTTTTTAATCATTGGGTTTGTGATTGTGTCCAGTGTGATTAACTTCCTAGGCAATTCTGGTAAACGTCTGCGTGAAGCTCAGGCAACTGCTGAAAAAGCTGAAGAACGTCGTCGGCGTGGTTCAATGCTCGAGACTGAACAACGCGAAGCTGACCCTGCCACACAAAGTTATGACGGGTACTTAAAACGCACTGAGCAACCCGATGCAACGCTGTCAAGACCAGCACCCACTCCTCCAATCAACCAACAAGAACTGAGAGACCTTCAAGCCGATATTCTCGAGGCGCTGGGCATGGGAACAACTCAAACACCAGCTAACCCTCAAGAAGAACTGCGCCGCAAACTTGCCGAAAAAATGGGACGCACCACTGCCCAATCTGCACCACAAGCCCCACTAGGACGTGGAAAACCGCCGCCCCCTGCGCCAACTGGTATGAAACGCCCACCAATCAGAGCAGACCGTAAACCGATTGAAACCACCATTACTTCCAACATTGAAGTGTATTTAGACAGCAGCAGCCAAGAAAAACTTGAGCGCGACTCGAGACCAGATTCGCTTGGTCACAGTAAAAGCCGACCACATTTTGACAGTCCAGAAGGTCTTTTGCCACATCAAGAAGGCGGATCGTTTTTTCCAGGTGAACTTGGTTCTACGGTTGTGGCACTCCGAGGCATCCAAGAAGTGCGTGGCAAAGAAATTGTTCCCACCAATCGCCCAGTCTTGAGTAATACCAAACGGTTTATAGACACCAAAGAGGCTGTTTCTGGTTTTGTTTGGAATGAAATTTTAAGTACGCCACGCTCGAGAGTACGGCGTTAAAGTTCTCTTCATCCTCGAGCCGAATGCCCGTCTAAGGTAGCGGCTCGATGTCCTTCAAAAGCTGCACCCATAGCAACATGTTCTAAACTGACTTCTGGGAAAATCTCGGCAAATAAGACCCGAACACTTTCTAAACTCGAGACTTGGGTAATTTGTTGGCGTACTCGGTTTGCCCCAGCAAATCCCTTAAAGTAATGCGGTAAGACACCACGCATTTGTCGCATTCCAGTGTTTTCGCCGTACCACTCGGCATTGAGTAAACAGTGGCGGTAAGCAAGTTGTACAATTTCTGGTAACTCGAGGCTATTTCCACCTAGCACTTCTTGAAAAATCCATGGGCGACCAACTGCACCACGTCCAATCATGATACCACTGGCTTTGTGTTTGCGCTCTTCAAACATGGTTTTTGAAACCACATCGCCACTGCCAATTAAGGGGATGCTTAGGTGGCTCGAGACTTCCTCAATTTTGTCCCAGTCGGCTTGTCCAGAGTAGGCTTGGGCGCGGGTGCGTCCGTGCAAGGCAATACTGGCTGCGCCGCCAGATTCTAAGGCTTTGGCGACTTCAATGGCGTTGTATTTATCCCAACCCAAGCGAATTTTAGCACTGATAGGTACGGGGACGGCTTTATCTAAAGCAGCAATTACATCATGGGCAAGGTCTGGGGTTTGCAGTAAACACGCGCCGCCGCCATTCTTAACGATTTTTGGTACGGGGCAACCCATGTTGATGTCGAGTGCCACGGGCTTAAATTCTTCGTATAACTTTGCGCCAGCTTCTGCCATAATTTGTGGGTCTGAGCCGAATAACTGAATAATCAGGTTTGGTTCGCCTTCGTAAGGCTCGCCGATTTCAAAACTTTTCTTGCCGTTCATGACCACACCCATACTCGAGACCATTTCTGTAACAGCCCAAGCCGCCCCGTATTCGCGGCAGAGCAAACGAAATGGCGCATCGGAAAAACCAGCCATTGGTGCAAGTACTGCCCCGCCAGATTCAAGCTGGGTGCGATGAAAATTTGATTTTGGAGTTGTTAGACTCATAACTGACAGATTTTAGCAGACTTGAAACCAAAGTCGAAAGCCAAAAGGCTTAGATTCTCACAGCTTTTTTTTAGATTTTGGCTTAGACTACAGGTGTGAAAAGGTTTCTGGTGCTGCTGCTTTTATTTGTCTCGAGCATGGCATTGAGTGCTGTGCCAGACGATGTTTGGCTGGCAATGGTCTTAAAAGAATCAGACACCATCATGTTTGATTTACAAAAAGTAGCTGAATTAAACCAAGGCAGTTTTGTGGCAGATTCGGCTCGAGCCACACTGCGTTTTGGTAAACGAATCACTTACCTTTTCCCAAACAGTTTTGACGTGATTGTGGATGGTCAAGATATTCGCCTTAACGCGGCTGTACTGCTACAAAATAAGCGTTGGCTTGCGCCGCGTGTGCTACTCGAGGCATTGCAACTGAAAGCCCCAACCCCTGAGCCAAGTGGCGCACCAGTCCAGAATTTTCTATTACCGTGGGAAGAACTCGAGTTAAAAACGGGCGTGCGAGGACTGCATCTTTTTTATACTTCCGAATTTAATTCAGTGGACGATGCCAGTATTTTCCTGATGCCTTTTGAGCAAGTCTCAAAACTCGAGAATGGTTTATTAAGTAATGTCCAGAAAGTGCTGGCGAACTTAAATCTTGAACGTACAGGAAAAATACTGTATTTCTCGGTTGCCCTCGAGTCTGGCAGTAATCCAGTCAATCAACTCGAGTTTACCCAAGGCGCAACCCGTTACAGTGTCGAAAATGGGGCGGGTTTGTACAGTTTTTCAGGGACATTCCCAAAAGCCAGTTTGGGAGCGGTTAAGCTCCCAACCAGTTTTGATTTGCGTTCGCCGATTCGGGTGACTTGGGGTGAATCCAGTGCAGATTATGTGTTTCAAGCAATTTAATGATAAATTTTGTCATGCCTATCGTTGTTGTTGGACGTTTGCGAGTTCGTTCTCCAGAATTTATGCCTTTATTTGGGATGCACGCCCTGCAAAGTTATGAGCAAGCCAAAACCGCCGAAGGTTGTTTAGCCACGAATGTTTTTGAAGATCAAAACCTGACTTTTTGGAATTGTACCATGTGGGAATCAGAAGCCGCCCTAATTAATTTTATGCGCTTTGGAGCGCATGGTAAAGCCATGCCAGACTTAGCAACCACTTGCTCCGAGGCTGTGACTGTGCGTTGGGAACAAGCCACAGCTACCCTTCCGACTTGGCTCGAGGCGCATCAGAAAATCGTGCAGTTTGGGCGAGCCTCGAAATTAAATTTTCCTAGCCCAGCCCAAGAAACCCGTGATTTTCCTTTGCCTGTTGCGGTCAGTTGAGGAAAATCCAGTGCCGATGATGTCTTGGAGTGGATAATGAAAGTGCTTTCACTGAGTTGGCTTGGAATGCGTACCAAAAACTTTACTGCCATGTCTGCGTTCTTTGAAAATGCGCTTGGTCTCGAGTTACAAAGTAAAGACCAAAAAAGTTCAAGGTTCTGTCTTGAAAACAAAACCGAAATTCATGTCTATAACAACCAAGATGAGTTCCACAAATTTTTTGGGAACGCACCAGTGATTGGTTTTGAAGTGGATTCCTTTGCCAAAGCTCGAGCCAAATTACTCGAATTTGGGGTTGAATTTATCTACCCCGAGCCGCAACGTCAAGATGGCAGAGCATGGCAGCACTTTCGCGCCCCCGATGGAAATGTTTATGAAATTATTGGTGTAGATGACCTAGACACCACGAACGATGTTTAGCGTCGAGGGCTTCTCGAGTTATCGCGCTGAATGCTCGAGGGGCGTGGGTGTTCACTGCGTGGTTTGCCCACACCTTGTTGCGTGGTGGCACTGCGTGGTTGTGGGCTGTCACCTCGAGCAGGCTGAGTGGCTTGTCCTCGAGCAGGCTGAGTGGCTTGTCCTCGAGCGCCTTGGGGTGAGCGCCTTGGGGCATTGCGGCGTGGGTCGCCTTGTCTCGAGTCACCTCGGTCTACGGTCATTTTTTCGCCGACGGCTTTGTAATTAAAACCATCCACCCATTCACGCGGCAGTTTTTGTCCAATGGCACGTTCTATATCAAATAACTGACTTTCTTCTTCTTTACTAAAAAAAGTCAGGGCTTCGCCTGTGCGTTCTGCACGGGCGGTTCGTCCAACACGGTGAATATAATCTTCTGGGATGGCTGGGACATCAAAGTTAATCACATACTCGAGGTCTTGAACATCTATGCCACGAGCCGCAATGTCGGTGGCGACCAAAACTCGGTATTTACCAGACTTAAAGCCCTTTAGTGCTTCGGTGCGTTGCGATTGACTGCGGTTGCCATGAATCCGTTCGCAATTGACCCCATAACTGGCAAGGTATTTTTGTAAACCATTGGCACGATGCTTTGTGCGGGTAAAAACAATTGCACTTTCGATTGGGTTTTGTGCCAGCAACTCGAGCAGTAAGGCTGGTTTGAGGCTTTGTGGCACTGGAAAAGACGATTGGGTGATGCCCGTGGCGGGTTTGGCTTGACGTTCGACATTTAGGGTAATCGGGCGGTTCAGTAAATCCTTTGCCAGTTGCCCAATTTGGCTGGGCATGGTTGCCGAAAAAAACAGGGTTTGTTGCGGTTTAGGGATGTGCTGCAAAATCTTTTTGATGCTCGGTAAAAAACCCATGTCGAGCATTCGGTCAGCTTCATCAA
>JBEGTV010000084.1:0-8256 GCA_041179225.1 Deinococcota bacterium
GCGACCACGCTATCAGCGCTTGCTTAAAAAAGCAGAGCAGGATTTCAAGGTGGCACAACTTCTTGATGTTGAAGAATTACCAAGCATCATTGCTTTTCATGTCCAGCAAGGACTCGAGAAATTATTTAAGGTTTGTATTGGCGAATCTGGCACTCGTGCGCCTCCAATTCACGATTTAGTTGAACTATGGTTAATTGCCTGTAAATACGTGCCTCTCGAGATTAACCAGACTTTTCTTGAATTGGTTAGTGCATTTGCAATTGATGTTCGGTATGACATCGAAGCTACGCCTGAACAAGCCAAACTCGCCCTTGAGGAAGCCCTTAAAATTCGTACTGCTGTGCTTTTTTGGCTCGAGACAAAATTAGCCTCCTGATTCGTTGTACTCTTTTTTAATGGAACGACGCGAAATAAAAGAAATTCTTGAAGCCAAAACCCAAGCTCAACTTGACGGTGTGCGGGTGGCATTAGCAACCGTGGTGCGGGTGCGTGGCAGTGCCTACCGCCGTGAAGGGGCAAAAATGCTGATTCGTGAGGATGGCGATTATGTTTGTATGCTGTCTGGCGGGTGTTTAGAAGCCGAAGTGGTCGAGGTAGCTCGAGAACAAATTGCTTTGGGTGTGCCTAAAGTGGTTTCTTATGATTTGTCCGAAGAGGCGATGTGGGGTTTGGGGATTGGTTGCGGTGGCAGCGTGGATATTTTGATCGAACCGCTCGAGAATAACGCACTGCTGGGGACTTGGTTAGATTTGCTCGAGCGTGGCGAATTGGCGGTTTCGGCAGTTGGGTTAGACGGGGCTGGTTTTCAGAGGGTGATAGTGCATTCGGATGCACGGCTCGAGGGCATCACTGACCCTGTGATTATGCAAGCGATTCGCAGCCTTGGACTCGAGCAAATGAATTCTTTGTATCCTCGGGCCGAAACAAAGTCTATTGAAACGCTGCGCCACACCTCAGATTGGTTTTTTGACACCAGCAGCCCAGCCCCAGAACTCCTCATTTTTGGAGCGGGTCATGATGCCATTCCGCTTGCCAAACAAGCCGTGGCTTTGGGTTGGACAGTCCAGATTGTGGATGCTCGAGCCATGTTTTTGAATGCTGAACGTTTTCCAAATTGTGATTTGGTCTTGGCTCATGCCGAAGAATTTGACACCAAGCTCAGCGTTGGTAAACGTACTTTTGCAATGTTGATGAATCATCATTTGGAACGTGACACAGCCAGTCTTGCATGGATTCTAGGTCAAGATGTGCCGTATATCGGGGTGTTGGGTCCAAAAGAACGGTTTTTGAAAATGCACTCGAGTAAAATAGGTGGGCATGTGCGGAATCCTGTTGGCGTGGATATTGGTGCAGAAAGCCCCGATGAAGTTGCCTTAGCGATTATGGCAGAACTGATTGCCGTGCGTCGTGGATTTAAGGGCGGGTTATTAAATGGGCGCAAAGGGCGAATCCATGACCCAAAATAATCTCGAGACTGCATTGGCTCGTTTTGGACACGCAAAATTTCGGGTTGGACAAGAAGCGGTTTTAACCCATCTGCTCGAGTCTAAACGGGCTTTGGCGGTCTTTCCGACGGGTGGCGGAAAATCGTTGTGTTATCAGTTGCCTTCGGTCTTGCTCGAGGGTATTACCTTGGTGGTCTCGCCGTTAATTGCCCTGATGCGTGAACAAGTGCAAACCCTGCAAGCCTTGGGGATTCCAGCCGCACGGCTCGACTCGAGTTTAGAGCGTGAGGAGTTATTCAAGGTCAATACTGCCATTCGTAACGGTGAATCTTTGATTGTTTATGTTTCGCCAGAGCGTTTTAACAACGAACAGTTTTATACCCTGATAAAATCCGCCAAAATTGCTTTGTTTGCCTTGGACGAAGCCCATTGTGTTTCGCAGTGGGGACATAATTTTCGTCCTGATTACTTAAAACTGGCTCGAGTTGCGGCAGATATTGGCGCGGAACGCATTTTGGCACTGACCGCTACCGCCACGCCAAGTGTGGTGCAAGACATTTGTGAAGCGTTTGAGATTCCACGTTCAATGGCGGTGATTTCTGGGTTTCGCCGTGAGAATTTGCAACTTCTTGCTAAGCCCACAAAATTGATGGCTCGAGACCAAGCGCTGCTTAAAGCACTACAAGAAAACATTGGCACAAGTATTGTCTATGCCACATTGCAACGTGATGCTGAACGAGTGGCAGAATTTCTAGTCGCTTCTGGAATCAGTGCTAGGGCGTACCATGCTGGCTTACCCGAGGAAGTAAAACCCCAAGTCCAAGATTGGTGGATGACCACGCCCAACGCGATTGTCGTGGCAACCATTGCCTTTGGCATGGGCATAGATAAAGCCAATGTGCGTGGTGTTTATCATTATCAGTTACCCAAAAGTCTCGAGGGTTACGCGCAAGAAATTGGTCGGGCTGGGCGTGATGGTTTGCCAGCCA
Organism: Deinococcota bacterium; assembly: GCA_041179225.1. Lineage (GTDB taxonomy): Bacteria > Deinococcota > Deinococci > Deinococcales > JAAFIG01 > JAAFIG01. The sequence goes on from JBEGTV010000084.1 coordinate 2,435, forward strand.
AAGCAATGATTTTTGGTAGTTTAGAGGACTCGGCAATTCTCGAGCAATTTATTTATGGTGATACGCCGTCTCGAGATGCCCTCTTGCGCCTTGTGTGTTTCTTTGCGGTACAGCCAGAGGAAATGTTGGTGAGTCTCTATAATTTATCTTCCGAGACTGATTTGCGCCCTTTGGTGTTACGCACGGCGATTACTTATCTTGAACTCGAGAATGTGCTGCACCAAGGCACTCCACAATACGAAACCTATATGCTTAAATTCTTAACTCGAAAAGACCTCTTGATTCAGCGTTTCTCGGGTGAGCGTCAAGATTTTATTGATTCTGTATTGCACAGTGGAAAAATGGGACGCGACTGGCTAACCTTAGAACCACGAGTCATATCCGATAAAATCTCGCAACCCAGAGAACGCATTGTTACAGCACTCAATTACTTATCCGAGCAAAAACTAATCGAATTAAAAGTCAGTAATGTCGTGAACCAATACACCCGCCCAAAAGAAATCGCCAATCCAGAAGCACTTGTTGATCTTCTCGAGCAGCGTTTTGCATTGCGTGAAAAAGCTGATTTAGAGCGCCTCAACAACATCCCGCATTTCCTCGAGAATCAGCACTGTTACACCGATGCCCTTGCCAATTATTTCGGTGATATTGACAGCCAGACTTGTGGAAAATGCAGTGTTTGCTTAGGTCAGAGTGTACAACTCCCACCTGCCCAATCCGAACCTAACTTGGAGCAAATTCTCGAGCCTCGAGTTATTGAGGCTTTGATAGAAATGTATTCAGATGCTTTGAGTGAACCGCGCCAGCTTGCACGTTTTTTATGCGGTATGACCAGCCCAAAAACCACTCGAGCCAAACTTGGTAATCACACGCTTTTTGGCAGTACCCAAACAGCATCTTTTGCTCGAGTGCTTGCGTGGTGCGAAGCCCTGTAACTGCGCCATTTCTCGTATGCGTTACGCCCTCGAGTCAAGGTATGCTTACTTATGACTTTTAGACTTGTGGAATTATCTGGCACGCCGCTCGAGCAGGGCTTACAGCACGGCGAGGCACTTAAAGACCTGATTGAACACAATGTAGAACTGTATTTCTACCGTTTTGAAAAAGAAGCTAAGCTGACGAGGGAACAAACGCTTTCAATGGCAGCAAAAGTGGCACGGCATTTCGAGAAGTTCTCGCCAGCTTTTTCCGAAGGGATGCGCGGGATTTCGCAGAGTTCTGGACGTAATTTCTTTGAAATTGCAGCCCTCAATGCTCGTTACGAAATTCTGTACTATCAGTACGGCACAGTTGGTCTCGAGAATGCGGGTTTGTCACGCATCACTGCTTCGCCAGAGCATCGCCGTCCAGATGGTTGTACCTTATTTGCGGCATTGCCAGAAGCCACCGCAACTGGGCAATTGACCATGGGTCAGAATTGGGACTGGATCGAAAATGTCAAAGGTGCGTTATTGCGTACCAAACACCACGACGGTCTCGAGACACTGGGTTTTACTGAAGCTGGAATTTTTGCACCAAAACTGGGTTTGAATAGTGCTGGACTGGGGTTGTGTATCTCAGGGCTAACCAGCATGGATGATGACTGGTCAAGGGAAGCCCGTCCGACCCATGCGCGGTGCTGGGAAATTCTGCGCTCAAATAGTCTCGAGCAAGCAAAAGATGTGATTGATGACGGTACAAAAGCCTGTAGTACCAATTTTATGGTCGCCCTTGCCCCAGACCAAGCGATTGATTTTGAAACTGCCCCGCATGGTATTCGCGCCGTTTCGTGTCATCAGGGCAGTATGGCACACACCAATCACTTCTTAGACCCACAAAGCATGAGCATTGTCGAACCGCCTTCTGAACGCCGCCCACACAGTTATCACCGCCAAAAACGCATGACCGAACTGCTCGAGTCACGCCGTCCATTAAAACTCGAGGATTTTAAGGAATTCCTAGCTGACCGCGACGACGACCCCGACGGAATTTGTCGTTACCCAAACTCCGAAGAACCCATTGAAGACCGTGTAGCCACGATTTGCGGGGTAATTATGAATCTCGAGACGCGAACCATGTGGGTCTCGGATGGGCAACCCGATGTTGCGCCGTTCACGGAGTACAAATTATGACCACACTCGAAGATGTGCAACTCGCAGCTACTCGAATCAAAGGTTTTGCACGTCACACACCACTTTTACCGCTCGAGTCTGACATCTGGTTAAAACCCGAGAATCTGCAAGTCACAGGCAGTTTTAAGTTTCGTGGCGCATACAACGCTATCTCGAGCCTAGACCCAGAAACCCGAGCTAAAGGTGTGGTCGCAGACTCGAGCGGCAACCATGCCCAAGGTGTGGCTGCTGCTGCCTTTATGCACGGTATTCCTGCCACCATAGTCATTCCGTACAATGCCCCACAAATCAAAGTAGACCGAACGGCGGCTTGGGGCGCAGAAATTGTGCGCTGTCCCAACGCTTCGGACGAACGCATGAAAGTTGCTATGGACATTCGGGATACAAAAGGTCTCGAGTATATTGCTCCGTTCGATGATGCCCGAATGATTGCTGGGCAAGGCACAATCGGTCTCGAGATATTATCGGATTTAGAAGATGTAGACACAGTGCTGGTTTGTGTTGGCGGCGGTGGCTTATTGGCGGGAATTGCGACCAGCATCAAAGCCTTATCGCCAAAAACCCGTGTGATTGGCGTAGAACCAGAACTCGCCGCCGATGCAAGGGAATCGTTTTATGCTAAAGAACGCCGTTCATGGGATGCTGATTTGGTGACCCGTACCATTTGTGATGGGGTGCGAACTCAGGGTATTGGTGTACTGAATTTTGAAATTATTTCTAAGTTGGTGGATGACATTATCACTGTGTCTGAAGACGCTGTTTATGAAGCCATGCGACATTTGTTCCTCGAGACCAAATTAGCAGTTGAACCAACGGGCGCATTGACCACTGCTGCTATTCGTAGTGGGGCGTTTAAGCCGACAGGCAAAACTGTGTGTGTTGTTTCTGGAGGAAATTACGACCCTGCTTTGTTAATTCAAGTGTTACAGTAAAATACTTTTGTTTTGAACATTTCATTTTAAGAGAGATTCTAAGTGAATGGCGTATCCAACCCCTAAGCCAAACCAGTCATGTGCCAGCCCATCTGCTCGAGTACACTTCCTACATCGTGTGCTGTGGTTTGGGGTTCTGTATGCCCCGCCGATGCAACCAGCCATGCTTAACTTGCATATCGCACAAAGATAAACGGTGTAGCTCAGATGGTAAAGAGCGCCTGCTGTACAAGCAGGAGGTCAGAGGTTCGATTCCTTTCACCAAAAAAAGATTGGCGGATACTGGATAAACGCACTCGTCTCAAAAACGAGCGCCCTTCTAGGGCAGCAGGTTCAAATCCTGCATCTTTTACCAAGGTTTTAGCTCAACTGGTTAGAGCATCAGTCTCGTAAACTGAGGGTAATGGGTTCGACTCCCATAAATCACTTTCCTTGAAACGGAAAAATTATGCAACACCAAGCACCACCCGTTTTGTCTCGAGTTGCTGAAAAGCCAAACCAAGGGGAAACCTAAAGTAAAGCCCAAAGCCTCGAGTCCTAAGTCGGTACAAAGCACCGATTCGCTTTACCGAAACGCCATCTCGAGTAGAACATTTGCTCAAGCCGCTTTCTACCCAGCGAACACGCGCCCGTCCGCCCATTTGAGACCCGAAATACTCGAGACAAAGCTGGCAATAAAAGCAAGGTTAAAAGGTCAAAAGGGAAAAAGGTGAATTTCTCTAGCTACTTTTACCTTTAACCCTTTCACCTTTTCACCCCAGAGGTTCTTATGATTCAAAATTTTCCAATGAAAGACACCGAAAAAGGCATTCTCACCCGTCATGGGCGTTTTATTCGCATTCTCGAAGCTGGTGCAAACACGGTCTATGGTACGGGCTACAATGTAGAACGATTTGCTCTTGAGACTCGGTTTGAACATGGTCTGACCAGTTTTTTACTCGAGCGCCGCAGCGACGTGGTGGCAAAGCACTTTGAAGCAGTACAAACCAATGCGCTTGAAGTGGCACTCCTCACTCGAGGCGACGAAATCCTTGATGTGATCGCTCCAAACAGCCAAGCCTTGTTCTGGAAAGGATTTACTGCTCTAAAAATCCAGACTTTGAACATTGCGGGTGGTGTGCTACTCGAGACTGGGGCTGTTCTCGCCCAAGTGCGTAATAAAGCAGTTTTAAGCAAATACTTCACTGAAGTTGCCCCGGCTGCTTTGCAATTTGGCATTGTGACTCGAGGCGGAATTGTCCAAGATATTGTGCAAAGCGGTGAGCGCCGAATTTACTGGCGCGGACTTGAAGATATTGCGACTGCCTTGCAAACTGTGGCTGCTCCTCTGGCTAAAAACGTTGCCGAAGCGATTTTGGCTAAAAATCCAGTCTGGCTCGAGCAATTTACCCACCTAGAACTGACAGACACGCAAATTGCAGTCATTCGCCGCAGTGCAGCCATTGTTAGTGCCTTTGCCCCTAGCAGCAATACGCTGGTGATGCTCGACCAAGCCACCAAAGTCGAAATTCTCGAGACAGGAGATTTGAACGTCCCCCAAACACTAGCCAAAAATGCCAAAGGCACACCGCTCGAGAATTTTATTGAGTATGCCCTTGTTCCTGAGTACCACCAAGGCGCATTGTTCTTAGATGGAAAACTTGAGCGTCCACTCGAAGTTGGGGTTCATGCTTTCTGGAAAGTCGGACGTGTGGTACGAGTAGCCGCCACCGATTTGCGCTTGCAAAACTTGGAGGTTGGTGGACAGGAAATCCTGACCAAAGATAAAGTTGCGCTTCGCGTCAACCTCACGGCTGGCTACCGTGTTCTCGAACCACTACTGGCATTTGCACAACTATCAGATTTTGTGGCATTTTTGTACAAAGAACTGCAATTTGCACTCCGCAGTGTGATTGGCACAAAGAGCTTAGATACGCTGCTCGAGGAAAAAACGGCTCTGGACAGCGATATTGCCAGTATTGTCCGAGCTAAACTCGAGGGACTAGGAATGCAACTCGAGAGCGTTGGTGTCAAAGACATTATTTTGCCCGGCGAAATGAAAACTATTCTAGCCAAAGTGGTTGAAGCCGAAAAGCAAGCCCAAGCCAACCTGATTCGTCGCCGCGAAGAAACTGCCGCCACCCGTAATTTGCTGAACACCGCTAAAGTCATGGAAGATAACCCTGTGGCATTGCGCCTCAAAGAACTCGAGGCATTGGAGCGAATCATTGAAAAAGTTCAAACCCTAACTGTGACCAACGGCTTAGACGGTGTGCTGAACGACCTTGTAAGAATCCGTAAGTAAATTTGCAACACAAATGGATTACATTTGTGTTACATTTGCATATGGCAAACTTAACCGCCCGAATTGAACCCGAATTAACTGAATTTATTGCCCAGTATCAAGTTAAACATCAACTTGAGAATCGAAGTGAAGTGATACGTTTAGCCTTGCGTGCCTTACAGCAAATTGAACGGCGACAAGAACTGCGACAAGGTTATTTGCAAATGGCACAAGAAACGCATTCAGACGAGTGGTTGGATAGCGATTTGACCCAAACCCTCGAGCCGCAATGAACCTATTCACTCGAGGAGATATTGTCCTCGTGGACTTTGACCCTGCCCTTTTAACCGAAGCTGCAAAAATTCGTCCAGCAGTTATTGTCACTAACGACGATGCTAACGAACTTTCTCCCGTTTTGGTGGTCGTTCCAATCACCAGCAATACCCAAAGAATGTATCCGCATGAAGTTTTCTTACCAAAGCAATACACGGGTTTAGAAACCGATAGCAAAGCTCA
>JBEGTV010000085.1:0-8229 GCA_041179225.1 Deinococcota bacterium
CGGGTAAAGGATTCTCCAAAATGCTCGAGTGGGGATGTGGTGTATGAAGAAATTCTTACCACTTTTCTTGGTCTCGAGCCTATTTCTTTCGGCTGTCACTGCCCAAACCACATCGTTTCCACCACGCTTAAACGAAACTTGGCGAGTGGATATTGATGGACTTGCGCCAGCCACACTAAAATTTACGATGCCATCGAACGCCAATCCCGGTGCAATAGATGGTGAGGCAGAGATGTCTGGTTTTGCTGGGAAATCTCGAGCAGTCTCTAACCAAGGGCGTTACTTGATGCTCTGGACAGCCAAAGAAGGCACGTATTACTGCGTTTTTGAAAGCAATCCACAAATCCAAGGGAACACCGTCAAAGGCTTAGGCGCTCTTCTCGAGCGTCCCAATGCTAAAGCCGAAGACTTAAACAAAGGTTGTAGCGCAACCAATATCAGTGCAACCTCGAGCAGTGCCGTGTCTACCCCCAGTGCAGTACCAACCGATGCACCCATTCCAGTGCCAGTTATCAATGCGCCGCCGCAAAAACTCGAGCGTGGACAAAACTGGCGTTTGGCAATTGCCCAAAACAACAATGTTCTCAATACTGATTCGTATAACATCAAGGTCTTAAAAGCCACCTCGAGTTTACCTTCGGGTCTGAGTGGTACTGGCTGGTTTGAAGCCAGTATTGACCTGATTCAAGCCTTCTCAGTGTTCAGTCGCACCCCAGACCCAATACAGGGTTTTATTCGCTTTGAGGGCGGTGTTATCTCGGCTGTGCTGCTGAAAAACTCGAGTTCGCTCAGTTGCGAAGCCAATACCCGTCAGTTGCGTGAAAATGCTCGATTTGTGGCTGGTGTACTAAAATTCTCGAGTGGATCAGATGGTTTTGCTGGCGCAAATTCAACTTGTAACCTGCAACACGCTGGAACAAACGGCAACCTCCCAGCCGATTCTGCCGCGACCTTAGAAAATGCCAAACGTGCCAGTGGCAAAGCTGCGGCATGGGCTGGCTTAAAAACAGTTGCTTACCGCACCGAAATTAACCAAGGTGTGGCGCGTCAAACCGTATCGGTACTGGATTTTGAGGCAGGGCGTTTATACCGCGAATTCTTGCAAGGTACAGGCACACAACAAGTGATCACGGCTAAAGAATGGCAAACTTCCCAAGGCACATATCGTCTCGAGGCGGGCAGTCCTGGTGGGGTACAAAGAATTTCACTCGATACTCCAAACCTGAACAAAGCCCTATACACCGATTTTTGGGCATTGCGTTTTGGGGCAACAGGTTGGGATAATGCTTCGCTCGAACCAATCGGTAACAACATGCAATTACTTACGGTTGGACGCAAAGGACTGTACACCCGTTTTATCATCACAGCAGGCAAATACAACGGCATCCAAACACCTTTTTCGCTCTACACCCTGACAGTCACACCAGAACAACTCGCCGATGCAGGTGGAATACTTGCGCCCCTAGGAACATGGAAAGTAACTTCTTCGGCAGGGCAATTTGACCAAAGTCTAATCGAAAAAATCATTCGGGTTGTGGTGAACTTCCCTATTCCCAATGGATTATTTGACATCAAATAAATCTTAGCGATTTCTCGAGCAACCAACTGCAAGAAAATAAAAGAGCAGCCTTGGCGGGCTGCTCTTGGCTCGAGATACAAATTTAGAGGATTCAAACAAATGGATTCAAAATTGGCACTTTGAAAGGCGCGAAATCAGTCACATTCCTTGTCACAACAGTTAAACCATGAACAATTGCAGTTGCTGCAATCATGGCATCTTCGTAAAGCTCATCTGATTGATGGTGCATCAGTCTTGCCCAACATCTAAATTCTGTACCGCCCATCGGTATGACATTATAGGAATTTGCAATTTCCTCGAGCCACAACTCTATTTCTTCAGCTTTAAGCGGGTCTTGCTTTCGAGTAATTTCAATGCCCGCCTGAATTTCCGCTAAAGTTATGGCTGCCAGATGAAGTTGAGAATTATTTGCTGCTTTGACCCAAGCCAGCACCGCTCCATGTGGTTTTGGCTTACGAAGTTCAGAAATAACGTTGGTATCAAGTAAAAACATTACTCAATCACTTCAATTTTTCGTCTTTTAACATGTCCACGTTGCGGAATCAAAAAATCCGTCCTGCCTTGGTCTGATAATAAAAGTTCTTTAAGCGTAGGTTTTGCCAAAGAATCAATCATTTCTTGAGAAGTTGTGTCAAAATTGTTCCCAATTTGGATTTCACCCTCAAGAAAACCAATTCGATTAGGCTTAGAATTTTGATGTATTGGACTGACTCGAGCTACCTCAAATCCATCTCGAGTTAGTACCACTTCTTCACCGTGGGCAATACGGTCAAGTAAAGCGGTCAGTTGAGAATCTGGGTTGGTGATTTCAAGCGTCATAAGTGCATTGTACTGCAAGAAAATAAGAAGAGCAGCCTTGGCAGACTGCTCTTGAGTTTTAAGGAATTATCGAGCTTGGGCAATACCTGAATCCATCACGGCATCCACGCCTGTTTTTGCAAATACATCTCGAGCATCAGCAATTTCTACATCAGGGGTTACGGCTTCTGGGTACTCTGTTCCATCAACTCGAATTGCTTTCACCACAGTTACTTGCGCTCCGCCACCGTTAAGTAATGGGAAAATAATAGTTCCTGTATTACCTACCCCTACGGTTTTTTCGCCAATCACTGGTGCGCGTTTGGCATATTTAATGTCACTCGGGAAGTATTCAGCACATGAAGCGCTACCCTTATTAACCAAAACACTGATTTTACCAACGTAATTGGTGTGCTTGATGGTTTTCACAGCCCGTTCTGTGCCGCGCACAGTGTCTTTGAAAGTCAACACACCGTTTTCATAGACTTCATTGCGTCCACCACGACGCTGCGAGCGTACACGTTCGACCTTGCCGATAAATGCCCCAACTCCCATGATACATTCGGTTGCAAGCCCACCGCCATTGTCACGCATGTCTAAAATTAAGGCTTTTGGATTCTTGGTCATGGCTTGGGCTGCAAGGTCGTGAATCACTTGGGCTGTATTTGGGTTATCAAAGCTCGGGACACGCATTCTCAGAACACCTGGGCTAATTTCCTCGAGCCAAGGTAGTGAGCGGTTCTGGTATACGGCTGGTGTTCCTTTAAGAGTAATTGTTTGCTCTCCGCGTTTGACAGTGAGTTCCATTTCATTACCCAGTGCGTTAGTTGCACGGAATTCAGTCAGGAAAGTATTTTGGTCAGTACCAAACTGTTTACCGTTGTAACCAATAATTAAATCTCGGTATTTAAGTCCAGCTTTCTCTGCTGGGCTGCCAGGGAAAACATCAAAAACTCGAGTGGCTCGAGCCGCAAAGTCTGGGTTACTGACAAATCCCCAAACTGGATTAGGGGTGGCAACTCCACCTCCACCAAGGCTGCCAAAGATAGACGCAGCTTGTTGTGGGTTGTAATAGTTAGAATGCTTGTCTTCAATCGCCTCGAACAGTTTTTCAAGAACGGGTTCTGCCTTAGCAAACGGACATAACGGGTCAACTCCACATATCTTTTCAATTTCATCTGATCCTGTTTGAATCAAAGCTGGAATGTTTTTGGTACTAAAACCCCAGTATTCAGATTCCACATAAAATGTGGCTTGATCGTATAAATCTCTTGCTGGTGATTGAACTATTTGCGCCCCTGCAACACCCGAAAATACTAGGGCTGCACTAATGGCAATAACGAACTTTTTCATATTCCTCCTAAATCCCCGAAGGCTCGAGGCAGCTTGGGTTTACTTAGTATGGTGCTGGGTCTAACGTTTAAGGCTTCTAAGGCTTTCTCGAGCATCGCATCACGCCCTTGGGCTAAATTCTCGAGGTCTTCGTTGAAACGGGTGTCTGGTGTCACCCGTTCACTGGCATATGTTCCATCTGGGCGAATACCCTTACCGATGGTTAAGCCAATAAAACTGCCGTTGGCAAGGTCAAATAAGCGTGTGGCGGTGTTCAGTACGCCGTATGTTTCTTCGCCAATCACCACGCCGCGTTTGGCGTACTGCATTTGCGCTGCAAAAACTTCGGCGCAACTTGCACTGTCGGCATTGACCAGCACGGCAACTTTGCCTTTGAATTGGGCAGGGTTACTAATGTTATAGGCTTCGCTTTGGCTTTTGCCGTTGGTAACGCTGGTAATACCGTTTTTATAGCTGTAAATTGTTTTTGAGTACCGCGTCTCGAGGATGTTACTGAGTTCAGGCAGGAACGCGCCGGGCGCACTGGTGCATTCGGTGGCTACACCGCCGGGGTTATCGCGTAAATCCACCACAATACTACTTGCGCCTTGGTTCTCGGCGGTTTTGACCAATTCATGAAACTTTGTGCCTACGTCTTTGAATGGGGTGAATTCATGAATCCGAATCACGGCGGTGTTGGTTGGCAAGCCATTTGGTTTTTTAAGTTCGGGTAGCCATGCACTGCCCACCAAAATTGGGGTAACACTAATCTCGAGATTGGTTTTGCCGTCACGCAGAATACTTAGCTGCATGGCTTTTCCTTCGGCTTCGAGTCCTAAGAACATTGCTTCGTTTTGATTGCGTGAGCTTGGTAAATTCTGACCATTTAGGCGCAAAATTCTATCGCCGCGTTTTAAGCCAGCCTTGCCCGCCGGTCCGTCTTCACGCACATCGGTGACAACACGGTCTGAAACTCGAGACAACTGAGTGGTGGCAATTTCAAGACTAGGGCTACCCATGCCGCCCCCGCCGATTTGCCCAGCGAACTGCACGGCAATTTCTGAGGAAATAAAATAACTGTGCGGGTCGTTTAATTCACGAATCATTAAAGCAATTGGGCGTTCAGCATTGCTAAATGGGCAATCGGTGGCTCGAGATACACAGTTGCTATCCACTTGGGCTTGGTACTTGGCAACTAAGCTGCTTAGATTAACTTTGCTAAAGCCGTTGTAATTAAATTCAACAAAGAAACTGGCTTGGTCAAATAAATCTTGGGCAGGTGTGCCGATGTAGCGTTGGGCGCTGACAGCACTCGGGAATGCCAAGGCAGCAGCAATCACAAGTGCAAGGTGTTTCATTTTGCCCCAAGAATCTCGAGGGCTTTCTCGAGTTGGGCATCGCGTCCAGCCGCCAGTGCTGCGAGGTCTTCTGGGACAATCACATCTGGGGTGACAGCCATTGGGAATGGGGTTTTATCAAGGTTCAGCATTCGGTATTGAGAAACTTGGATAATGTCATCGTTGATCAGTTGGGCTAATGAACCACCGCTCACACCATTCTGACCACTGGTGGTAACTCCAACCACTTGGGCGCGTCCAACCCGTTGCAAGAAGTACGCCAGCATTTCCGAGGAATTCTCGGTGATTTGATTGACCAAGACCACAACTTTACCTGTGTACTGAACTGGACTAGCGGCTTGGGAAAAATCTTGGGCTTGTCCGCCTTCTGGTTGACCACGCACCAAAGCTCCGTTACGCTCGAGGAAGAATGTGCTGTCTTGACCAGCAAAACGTTGGTCGTAAGTAAAGCCACCTTCTTTAATAAATGCGCCAGCCGCCAGCAGTGCTTCAACATCATAACCACTGAATGAATCACGTAAATCTATAATCACACCAGCCGCGTTGTCACGCACGGCTCGAGCCACGTTGGCGTGAACTCGTGTGCCGATGCTGCCATACAAGTGTGGAATCCGAATCATCAGGGCTTTACCAACCGCGCTGCGGTATGGGGCACGTGGGTCTTCGACCAAAATAGGGGTTACAGAAGCAGTTTTATTTGCGCCAGTCACACTGTATTCAAGGGCGATGGCTTTGGCACTGGCTTCGGCGGTTTTAAGGGCTGCTAGGGTTGCAGGTGCGCCGTTGATGGTTTTAATCAAGTTGCCTCGGCTGAGGTCGGCATTAAAAGCGGGTTCGCCGGGGAATGCCTCGAGAACCACTAAACCCTGCCCAGCCAATTCTCTGGCTTGAATGCCAATCGTTGGGGTGCTGGGTCCTTTTCCGTCCACATAACGGTCAGAGGTATCGGAATCTTCAACGCTAACCAGTCGGGTAAACGGGTCATTGAGATTTTTCATGTAGGTGACAATCACTTCTCTGCCTTTGTCATACCCACAAGTGGTTGCTCCAGCACAGAGTTTTTGGACATCGGCTAACATGTTTTTTTGCAGTTCTCGCCAGTACGGAACTTTACTTGGACCATTGTAATAAAAACCAATGTAAAACGAGGCTTGTTTGACCAAATCCTCGGCAGGCGTGGTTTTGGCTTGGGCATTGGCGATGCCTAAACTACTAGCGGCAATAGCGAGGGCGATAAGTAATGGTTTTTTCATGGGCGCTCCTTTTTTGGGTGAGTGTGAACATCTTAGAATACTGCTTTTGATGTGTTCTCGAGTAGTTCGTAGCTTTCAGTTTTTCTTTAGCTGATTGCCACAAAATTGCCATATTGACTCTTGGTATAAAAATAATTATACTTAATTTATGAAAACAGCCATCTCTCTACCTGATGAGTTATTCTTACGCGCCGAAGCCTTTGCCAATCAAAAAACGATGAATCGCAGTGAACTCTATGCCAAAGCCCTGACCGACTATCTCGAGCAACACGACCACAGCAGTATCACGGCACAACTAAACGATGTTTACAATGACATAGATAGTTCATTATCACCACAAATCGCTGAACTTGGCTTTGAAACATTACGCCGAGTCAAACCGTGAAACGTGGTGAAATTTGGGAAATAGAATTCCCACTGGTTGCTCGAGATAATTCAGAACCATATGGTCATGGTCTAGCCGTGATTGTCTCGAGTGATGCCTTTACCCAAAGTGCGATTCAAACCGTTATAGTTGCGGTATTAACTTCTAATATCAAACTTGCTCGAGCGCCTGGAAATGTTTTGATTGCACAAGAAGATATTCCAGAATTACTTATGGATTCAGTCATCAATGTCTCGCAGGTTTTGGTCGTGGATAAAAGTCGTTTACGCAAGTTTCGGGCTGTCCTAGATTTTTTTAGTCTCGAGCTACTTAATTTGGGATTGAAACGTGTCTTTGATTTAAGTTAAGGCAATTGTTTTGACCAAATTCAAGTAATCTCGAGAAATGAAACTCGGTTATTCATTCTGCCCAAATGACACTTTTATTTTTTATGCCCTAACTCACAATAAAATTCTCCTCGAGTCACCGATAGTAGAAATTCTCGAGGATGTCGAAACCCTAAACCTCTGGGCGCAAACAGCACGGCTCGAGCTAACTAAAATTTCGTATCATGCCTACGCCCATGTGATGAACAACTATGTGGCATTGCGCTCAGGCGGGGCGCTTGGACGTGGTGTGGGACCGCTTTTGGTCGCCAAAACCAAGTTGGGGGATTTACGCGGTAAAACTGTGGCAAGTCCGGGTAAGTTCACGACTGCACAGTTACTGTTACAAATTGCACATCCAGAAGTGAACACTGTTTTTATGCGTTACGACCAGATTATGCCAGCCGTGGAACGCGGCGAGGTAGATGCGGGCTTAATCATTCACGAATCAAGATTTACTTACGAGCAACACGGATTGGTTAAACTCTTGGATTTAGGACAGTGGTGGGAAGCTGATACTGGTTTACCACTGCCACTTGGAGCGATTCTGGCGCGGCGCGATTTACCCGTAGAAACCTTAGCAAAACTCAATTCGGCGGTGCGCTCGAGTCTCGAGTACGCCTATGCACATCCGCTCGAGCCAAAAGCCTACATTCAAAAACATGCCCTCGAGATGGAAGACAGCGTGATGCAAGCCCATATTGATTTATACGTCAATGATTTTAGTTTAGATGTTGGCGAGACTGGGCAGAAAGCGGTGGAAACCCTGTTTGCTCGAGCCGCCGCGTTGGGCTTTATTAAAAAACCAGAGTTGCCGCTTTTTGTGGATTAAAAAACGCAACCCAGAAGGGTTGCGTTTTCTCGAGAGTGGCTTTACTTATTAAAAACAATCTGATTGGTCACATAGGAAGGAATCGGACCTAAATTGTAGACAAAGTTGCCAATTTTGTTGCTGACCGCCGCGATATTGGCTGGTTTGGCAATCATGATTACGGGGAGGTACTTGGCGTTTAGAAGTTGCCATTCGTCATAAAGTGCGCCGCGTCTGCCTTGGTCAGTGATTTTACTGGCTTCTTCAAAAATATCAAATAAGCGTTTCTCCCAGCTTTTCATGTTGGCTTTGCTGATTGGTTGTCCGGGCTTTGGACGCAGGCTCGAG
>JBEGTV010000086.1:0-8217 GCA_041179225.1 Deinococcota bacterium
CGTGCCATTGTCTACCGTGGGGTCTTAAATAGCCTAGATTCGGCTCGCAATGTGTATGTGGGTACACTGACCACAAATGGTGTTGGCGATCCTGTTTCACAACGCACCTTAGAGGTTTTCTTTGCTCAAAATACCTTGGCGATATACGCAACTGACCCGCAAGGTGGGACGACGGTATGTAGTTTTGCTGGGGCTGGAACGTTACAAAATAATGTTTTGACGGGCGCAGTCTTTTATCGTGCGCCTGGAGCAAGTCAATTCACAACCCTCAGCGCACCACAAGACGCGCCCTGTAAAGCCAATCTCGAGCCAGTCCAGCAAGCGGTGCAACCTATTTCGCCCATACAACCTGTGCAGCCCATTCAGCCCGTGCAACCTGTACAGCAAACACTTGTGGCTGTTTTACCAACTCAAGTCGGGGATTCTTGGCGAATTACAGCCAGTGGCTATACTCCTTGGGTACTGAGCTTTACCAGCCTAGACCAAGGCAGCACCGTCGGAACAGCCACCCAAGGGACAATCAAAGGTGAAGCCCTTGGCTTAAAACAAACCAATGGCAGTTTTGCTTTCTTGTTCGAGGGTTCTGGTCGGGTTTTTGCCTGTGTGATTGCGCCCAATGTCCAAGCTCAAGGGGCAAACATTTCTGGGTCGTTATTTGAAATTGTGACGGTCAACAACCAAAGCCAAACTAAGGACTTAAACGCGGCTTGCGTCGCCACGATCACGGCTCGAGGGAACACAGGTGGAGTCAGCGCACCTATTCAGACCTTAAATGCTGTTTTTCCGCCTAAAATTGGGCAGACTTGGACAATCACCATCGAAGGGCTTGCACCGTGGGTTGTTCTTTTCCAAGAGCTAAATAAGGACAACGAACCGAGTGGTACAGGACTGCAAAATGGACTGGCACGAAAGGTTCTGGCTTATCTTAATAATGGCTTAAAAATCTTTGCGATGGCTGGCGAGAACGATGTCATTTATTACTGTGCTTTTGCTGCAACTGTCCAACCTGTCGGGGCAACCTTAAGCGGTGGAGTGGCGTACCAAGAACCAAAAGGCGCTCAGCAACCAACTGCCATGAACCGCTCTTGCAGCGCAAGTTTAACGGCTCAGCAATTGCTTTTGGCTGCTGGGCAACAGCTTGAAACTCGAGGTGCTGGTTCGTTACCCAGTCGAGGTGATGGTTCGCTCCCAAGTTACTTAAAATTATCGCCTCTTTTTTAGTTGCACAAGTTGCGCTAGAATGTCGCGTTTTGCAAGTCTCGAGCGCCCAAACACTGGGCGCTCATTTGCGACCCTTTAACGGGCGCTTATTGCAACAAGGAGAACTATGATTAGTGTCACAGATTTAAGAAGCAACACCAAAGTTGAAATGGAAAATGGCTTATGGGAAACCATTGATTATATGCACCAAAAAATTGGTCGCGGCGGCGCGAAAGTCGTGGCAAAATTTCGCAACTTAGAAACAGGCAGCATCGTGGATAGAACCTTTAGTGCCACCGAAAAACTTCAAGATATTTTTATTGAAGGTCGCACCATGCAGTTTTTATACAAAGACGGCGAAGATTTTGTATTTATGGATATGGAAACATTTGACCAACAAACCCTGCCAATGATTCTAGCTGGCGATTCGGCACGTTTCTTAAAAGAAAACACCGAAGTCGAAGTTCAGTTCTACAAAGAAAAACCCCTCAAAATTAGCTTGCCAAACATGATTGTGCTAAAAATTATTGAAGCAACACCGGGCTTAAAAGGCGACACTGCCAGTGGTGGTGGCACAAAAGCCGCCAAGCTCGAGACGGGAACAACCATTCAAGTGCCACTCTTTATTGAACAAGATGAATCGGTGCGCGTGGACACCCGCACTGGTGAATACCTCGGACGCTCAAACTAGAGTTGAAAGGCGAAAGGCAAAGGGCGAAAGATTTTCCCTTTGCCTTCTTTTATCCTGTGTTCCTTAGTCCTGCGGCGATTCCTTGGATGCTTAAGAGTAAAGCTCGTTCCAAGGTGGCGCGTTCGGCATTTTCAGGCGGCATTAAGCGGTAACGCTGGAGCAGTTCGACTTGTACCATGTGAATTGGGTCTACATAGGGGTTGCGGACTTCAATACTGCGTTTTAAGCGCGGTTCAGACTCGAGAAGTTCTGTACCAATTGCATTTTTAACGTACTGAACAGCTTTGGCGTATTCCTCAAGAATTGCATCTTTGAGTTTTGTGTGTTCAGAAAGCGCCGCGTATTGCTTAAAAATACCCATGTCGGACTTGGCAAGGCTCATTTGGGCGTTGTCGAGTAAACTGCGAAAAAATGCCCATTCTCGGTAGAGTTTGGCACTTAAGCCAGATTGTTGTTGCTCGAGGGCTGCCAGACCAGTTCCTAAGCCGTACCATCCGGGGACAGTGGCGCGGTTTTGTGTCCAACTCATGACCCACGGGATAGCCCGCAAGTTATCTAGGGTTGGTTTACCGGGGCGGCGCACTGGACGGCTGGCAATTCGCAGACTGGCAATTTCGTTAATCGGTGTGGCGGCTTCAAAGAACTCGAGAAAATCTGGGTCAAAAACCAAGGCTTGGTAGGCTTGGCTCGAGGCTGTCGCGGCAGTATTGAGGGCTTCACGCCACTCGAGCGGTACGGCTTGGGGTGATTGGGCAGCCGCGACGATAATCGCGTAGAGCAGTTGCTCGAGGTTGCGTTTTGCCAGTTCTGGGCTGGCGTAACGGTCGGCAAGGGCTTCGCCTTGTTCGGTCAGGCGCAGTCCCGCCCCAATCGTGCCGGGTGGTTGTGCCATGATGCCGCGTGCCGCAGGTCCGCCGCCGCGTCCGATGCTCGTGCCGCGTCCATGAAAGAAACGGTAGGGTACGCCAGCTTTACTTAGAATTTCGGACAAGCGTTCTTGGGCTTGATAAAGCGCCCAGTTTGCAGCCAAAAAACCCGCTTCTTTGTTGCTATCCGAGTAGCCAAGCATCACTTCTTGCACCTTTGAACCAAGATGAGTGCGGTACACTTTGCTGTCCAATAAGGCTTGCATCACACTGGGGCAGTTTTCTAAATCATGCGGCGTTTCAAAAAGCGGCGAGACATCCAGCGCCGTAAAACCAGCTTCACGCCCAAGAATCAGTGCCTCGAGAACATCTGAGGCGGTTTCGCCGTGCGAAATCACATAGCGCCCAAAGGCTTGCGGGTTGGTTTGCAAGTGCTTAAACATCACTTGTAATGGCTCGAGGACAGCGCGTAATTCTTCGGTGATGCTTGCGCCAATGGGCAGTAATGGACGGCGCGTCTCGAGTTCATGTTCGAGCAGTGTCATCCGTTCTGGCTCGCCTAACGTTGAGTAACTCGAGCTAACCCCACCGAGGGTTAAGAGTTCTGAGACTGCCATCTCGAGTTTCCCAGAAAATTCCCGAATATCAAGCGCCACCAAATGTGTCCCGAACATCCTAGCGCGTACCAAGACAGGTTCTACAAAAACCCGTGCCGCCCGTTCTTGTCCTGCGGCGACCAAGGAATCCCTAACACGCTCCAATATCGGTACAGCATCCACCGATTCAGTTTTTAAGCGTAAATGCAGCCCCTCGAGTTCGGAGCGCCACGGTTCTGGAGCAGTTGAATCCAAATGAACATGGACACGCTCACGGTGTTGAGAAAGCACTGCAAAAAGCTGCTTAACATCTTCGCGCAGACGCTCACGGGCTTGGGTCTGATGATACTGGAGGGTTTCAGCCGTGACTTCGGGGGTCACGAACGGGTTGCCGTCACGGTCTCCACCAATCCACGAATAGAACTTAAGCGGTAAGTTCACTTCGGGTGTGCCATCACCAAATTCAAGGCGCATTGCCTCGAGTAAATCGGCTTGCAAGGCTGGCAGGGATTGGGCAATAAAGGTCAGGTAATGCAAACCATTAACCACTTCGTCATGGACAGTTGGATTACGCGCCTGAAGTTCTAATGTTCCCCACAAGACTTCGACTCGAGCCGTGATTTGCTCCAAAGCGGTCTGGCGTTCGGAATCAGACTTGAGAAAGGTCATTTCGTGCGAAATGTGTTCTAAATGCGCTCTGACGGTGCGCCGCCGTAACTCGGTTGGATGCGCTGTAAAGGTGCTGCCCAACTCGACTCGAGCCAGTAAATCGGCGACGCTTTGGGCTGTAAAACCCAATTGTTTAAGTTGCAAAATGGCATCGTGCAGGCTTTGTTTACGAGGTTCTAAATTTGAAGCTCGGGTGTCACGCCAACGCACCCGATGACGTTCTTCGGCTAGGTTGGTCAAATGAAAATACTGGGTAAATGCCCGAATCAGGGCTTCGGCATCCTGTACGCCAAGTTTTTTAGCAATTGCTTCAAGTTCGCTTGGGGCGCTGGTGTCGCCGCCTCTGGCTCGTTTGGTCAGTTCCCGCACGGCTTCTTCAAGGTCAAAAAATTCTTGTCCTTCTTGTTCAATTAAAACTGCACCTAAACAACGCCCAAGTAAGTCCACATCCTTTGAGAGCAAATCGCGTGGTGCGCCTACAACAGCAAATAATTCTGCGGATGTCATGCTAAAACCTCCCCTTCGTATGTGCCGATTTCGTTGGTCTCGAGGAATTTATAACGCACGGCTTGGGTGACTTTTCCAGCCTCCAAGGTGAATGCCACAGCACTAAGCTGTACCGCGCCTAGGGCGACTTCGACTTTCATCGGTAAACCTGTTCGGAGTTTATAGGTACTGGCTTCTAAACCCATACCAATACTCGAGTCCAGCACACCAGTCATGCCGACATCGCACTGAAATAACGTACCATTGGGTAAAATTCGGGTGTCGGCTGTTGCCACATGGGTATGTGTGCCAATACAAGCGGCGATACGACCATCAAAATGATAGGCAAAACAAGTTTTTTCCGAAGTTGCCTCGGCATGAAAATCCACAAAAACAGGTGAATCGGCAGTCTCAAGAACCGTTTCTAGGGCATCATAAGGGTTATCGGCTGGCTGCATAAACACTCGCCCGAGTAAATTGACCACCGTGATTTTTTCTTGACCGACCGTAAATGTGCCGTAACCGCGCCCGGGGGCTTCCTTGTGGGCGTTCAGAGGACGAATTAAACGGGGGTCGTCTATCAGTTGTAGCACTTCGCGGTTATCCCACGCATGATTGCCCAAGGTCACACAATGCACACCAGCTTTTAAGAGCGCATCGAACGAATCCTTATTGATGCCGTGACCACCCGCCGCGTTTTCGCCGTTGGCAATAATAAAATCAAAATTTGATTTGATACGCGGTAAATGGCTCGAGACCAAGTTTCGCCCGGGTTTGCCAAAAATATCACCAATGAAAAGAACACGCACGGGTTAGGCTAACAAGAATTGCTACAAAATGTGCGAACAACCGTTCAGTTGTAAAGTTTACATAAAGTATCAAGTATACTGCCTTGTGAAACGAATTGCCCTGATGCTCAGCTTCATCACCTCGAGTTTACTTTTTGCTAAAGCCACCGAACAAAATGTGATGATGACCGACATCACTGGCGCACAAATTGAAATTGGCAATACGGCTCGAGTGGTGACCTTAGGCAGCAGCCTGACCGAAATTGTCTACGCGCTCAAAGCCGAGAGCCGTTTAATCGCTGTGGATGCGACCAGTAATTATCCAAGTGCCACCAAAAACCTAATTCAGCTTCCATCTGCCCGCAGCGTTGGCATCGAAGGAATTTTAAGCACCAAACCCAGTCTAGTCCTGACCCTTGATACTGCCTTGCCAGAAACGATTGCCGCCTTAAGAAAATTTAATATCCCCACTGTGGTCATCAGTGCCAAAGAAAACTTAGAAAACGCCGAAAATAAAATTAGGTTTGTCGCCCAAGCCTTATCGCTTGAGTCTCGAGGGCAAGAACTGATTCGCACCTACAAAAAAGATTTAGCCCTTGCCAAAGCCAAATTCTCGAGTATCCGCACCCGCCCCAAGGTGATGTTTTTGTACAGTGGTTCAAATGGCAGAATTACGGTTTCTGGACGCGACACGGCTGCTGATGCGATGATCAAACTGGCTGGCGGAATTAACCCATTCCAGAGTTACACTGGCTACGCGGCACTCTCGCAAGAAGCCACTTTACTGGCTAATCCAGATGCCATTTTAATGACCAACCTTGGGTTCTCGAGTGTCGGCACAGAAGGAATTCTTAAACTGCCCGGACTTGCCAATACAGGAGCAGGACGCAACCAACAGTTTATAGGTTTTGAAGGCAATTACTTACTTGGCTTTGGACCCAGAGTTGGACAAGCTGTGCTGGAACTGATGTACACGCTGCACCCAGAACTCAAAAAATAGGTCACTCGAGAATTAAGCCTCTGCGCTTGAGCAAGATTTACCGATGAAACAGGTAGGACTGAGTACGATCCGAAAAACGCTACCGCAATGATTTAGGTAGCACCCGAAATCAAAGCAAATGAGCAATAAAAACAGATTCTTAAACAGCTTACCAAATGTTTTGTAAACTAATACCAATGCAAAACATCGTCAATCTGCTTGAACTCGAGGCTGCGGCTCAAAAAAAGTTATCCAGCACCGCCTTTGATTATTATGTCTCTGGGGCAGATGATGAAGTTACGCTGCTCGAGAACCGTCTGGCTTTTAAGCGCTTAGAACTGCATTACCGTGTTTTAACGGGTGTGGGTGAACGCAATCTCAAAACCAGTTTGTTTGGGCAGGACATCAGTTTTCCTGTGATTGTCGCACCAACCGCTTTTCAAAGGTTAGCCCACCCAGATGGCGAACTTGCCACCGCAAGAGCAACCCAGAAAGCGGGAACAATCATGACCCTTTCGACCATTGCCAGTGCCAGTTTAGAAGAGGTTCGTGCCAGCAGATCAGATTTGCCGTTGTGGTTTCAGGTCTATTTGTACAAAGACAAGGGTTTGAATCTCGAGTTGTTGCGTCGGGCGGAAAGCGTCGGGGTGAAAGCCCTTGCTTTAACGGTGGATACACCGGTTTGGGGTCGGCGTGAACGCGATATTCGTAACCGATTTACCTTACCAGACGGTATTCATCTGGGTAATTTAATGAGTGGCTTGGATTCACTTCCCAAAAGTGCTGGTTCGGGCTTAAGTGCTTATGTTCACGAGATGTTTAAGCTCGATATGGGTTTTCCTGACCTGGAGTGGTTACGAAGCAACACCGATTTACCGATTTTGGTCAAAGGAATTTGTCACCCAGAAGATGCGCTTAAATCTCTCGAGTACGGCGCGAATGGCATCTGGGTTTCAAACCACGGTGGCAGACAACTCGATACCGCTCCAGCCACAATTAGTGTTCTGCCTCGAGTGGCAGATGCAATCGCTGGACGAGTTCCAATTATCTTAGATGGTGGTGTCAGGCGCGGCACGGATGTGGTTAAAGCCCTTGCGCTTGGCGCAAATGCAGTGGCGCTTGGCAGACCGATTCTGTGGTCACTTGCCATTGGTGGTGAACTTGCCGTAACGCAGACCCTCGAGTTACTCAGAGCAGAAATAGATTCGGCACTTGGCTTATGCGGGTATGCCGATTTGAATGTGCCAAAAGCATTACTGGGGTAAAGTCAAATTTAATAATTGTACGCCAATCAGATGTTCAATTCGTTTTTTCGGACTAAAATTTTGTCATGAAAGTTGTTCTGCTTGTTGCCGTATTATTTTTCTCGAGTGCCTTTGCCCAAAAATTGCAAGATGCACTTTCGCTGTACGCCAATGGTAATTTCTTAGAAGCCAGTCTGGTTGCCCAAAAACTCGAGACCACTGAAGGTTTTGCATTGGCGGCTCGAGCGCTTTATGAACATGCGATGGAATTACCTCTTGCGAAACGCGAGCCTCTGATGGTGCGTTGCGAAAAATTTGCTCGAGAGGCTTTGGACTTAAATCCTAAAAATGCCGATGCCTTTTTTGAACTCGGTGCAAGCGCTGGGCAGTTTGCTTTGCTGCGTGGCACAGTCTGGGCGTTTTTGAATGGTGTGCCACAACAAATCCGTGGGTATTTTGAACGCAGTATTGAGTTAAATCCGCGTCATGTTTTTGCAATGGTTGCTTTGGCGCGTTGGCACGCCGAAGTGGTGGTGGGTGGTGGTGGTCTTTTGTACAACGCCAGTGCCGAAGAAGCCATTAAATTATTAAACACAGCCGTGCGAGTCGAACCTAAAAACATTAATGTGCGGGTCAATTTTGCCGAAACACTGATCGTTTTAGATAAAGTTGCTTATCGTAACGCTGCCAAATCACAA
>JBEGTV010000087.1:0-8179 GCA_041179225.1 Deinococcota bacterium
CCGTACAAATTTCCTAAATCTTTGCGAAATTTTTCACTTCTTTCTTTTGGCTCTAGTTCACCTTGACGTATAAAAGGTGAACGAAAATTCGTTATGGTGGCTTCAATATCGTGAAGTGTTTGAATCGCATCAAGCAAGCGTCCAAATTCGTGTTCACCCAAGGCTTGATTTTTCCATGTATTTACTGCTTTCCAAGAAAAATAAGCGCTTGCTCCTGCTGCAATAAACGCTGCAATCGTTGCAACTGCTGTCAACCAAGTTGCATAAGTCATCCACCAAGTCGCACTGGCTGTACTTGAAGCAATCGAAGAATTAATCAACTCCCAGTCTGGTTTAGACGAGTAAGATTGCCACTGAATTTCATTGATTGGAAGCCGAAAAGAAATAGAAAATTGCATTTGCTAAGACTATCATGGGCTTGTCATAAGCCTCGTAGCAATATGAAAAGTGCAAAACAGATAATTTACTTCACGGTTTGGAATTTCTTTCTTAACGCCTCGAGTCTCGCTTTTACTTTCTCCTCCCAGCCTTCGCCTGTGGCATTGTAAAATTCGTACTGCTCGAGTTCTGGCGGTAAGTAACGCTGCTTAAAACTGCCTTCTGGGTCATCAAAATAATAGGCATAACCTTGCCCGTAGCCTAGGCTTTTCATGTATCCCGTTGGAGCATTCCGAAGGTGCAGTGGTACGGCTGCGCCAGTATGCTGCCCCGCAGTCTCGAGAACAGCCTTCCAAGCACTGTAAATGGCGTTGGACTTCGGGGCAAGGGCTAAATACACCACGGCTTGGGCTAGGGCTAAATCCCCTTCTGGACTGCCTAAGAATTCGGCGCTGTCTCGAGCCGCAATTGCCAAGCGCAGTGCCACAGGGTCGGCAAGTCCAATGTCCTCGGATGCCATTCGCACCAAGCGCCGTGCCACATAAAGGCTGTCTGCGCCACCCGCAATCATTCGGGCTAACCAGTACAGCGAAGCGTCCACATGTGAAGCTCTGACCGATTTATGCAGTGCCGAAATCAGGTTGTAAAAATCCTCACCATTTTTGTCCATCGCGGGTGTCTGAGCGCCCAAGGCTTCACGCATCATCTCGAGGGTAATGTGTTCGCCAGTTTGGGCAGCGACTTCAAGGGCAGTTAGGGCTTTTCGAGCATCCCCATCCACGGCTTTGGACAATGCTTCTAGTGCGTCCAAGTCGGCTGTTGCATTTGGTAATCCCCGAGGGTCAGAGAGTGCTTTTTGTAGTAAGCCCAGTATTTGGTTTGGTGGGATTGGCTCGAGTTTTAAGATTCGGGTTCTTGAGCGCAGGGCGGGATTAACTTCAAAACTCGGATTTTCAGTGGTTGCACCGATTAAAATGAGTAACCCAGATTCAACATGAGGCAGTAGTGCATCTTGTTGGGCTTTGTTAAAGCGGTGAATTTCGTCTAAGAATAAGACGGTGCGCTGTCCAAAACCTCTGGCAGTTTCGGCATGGGTCACGACATCCCGCACATCTTTAATACCGGCACTAACGGCAGATAATCCCACAAATTGGGCATTGGTCAAACTCGAGATTAAACGTGCCAAAGTGGTTTTGCCACATCCGGGTCCACCCCAAAGAATCAGGCTCGAGAGTTGCCCTCGCTCGAGCATTAAGCGCAAAGGTTTGTTTGGGGCAGTTAAATGCGGTTGTCCGACGACTTCATCTAAGGTGCGGGGGCGCATTCGTTCGGCGAGTGGGGCGTTAGGGGCAAATAAACTCATATGACCAGTCTAAATGATCCAAATTGCTTTGGGTTGCGTACACAAAGTTATGAATGATGTTGGCAACACAACCAAGCTATGCAAAGTCACAAGGTACACTCAAGTATGAGCAGTGTAACAACCGCAACTTTTGGTGGAACACTTGAGGTTCTTGGTGTTTCTGAGGTTCTGCAACTGGTTTCAAGTGGTAAAAAAACTGGGGTGCTGCGTTTTGCCCCAAGTAATCCAAACCTCGAGTTAAAACTGGCACTGCGCGATGGTCGGGTGGTTGGTGTGTCTGGGCGGAGCGTACCAAAATTAGCCGATGTACTCTTAAAATTTGGGGTTTCGCCACAAGTTGTGGGTTCACTCGGGGCAGCTTTAACCCAAAGTAAAAACCCGCAGCGACCAAAGCCCGAAGCGACCCAGCCCCGTCAGGTGGCGCTTTTGGGTCAAGAAGGTGCTGATGTAGGGGAAAGACAAGTGCTAAATGCGATTGGGCGTGAAAAACTCGAGCAGTGTTTGCGCTTTCGGCTCGAGACGGGTTTGTTATTGCTTTGGCAGGTACAGGTTGGTACGTTTGAATTTAGCCACGGAGAACCGCCCAGCACCCTAGAATCTGGCTTAAATCTTGAAACAGTGATGCTTGAAGTGGCACGACGCACCGATGAACTTTCTCAGGTGCTGCTACCCGATGTGACCCCAGATACGATTTATAACATTGCTGAACGGGTTGGGGATTTCTCGAGTGCTTTGCGGAGTTTAATGCCAGCCGATTGGAATTTACTAAATGCCATAGATGGCAGTTCTAATTTGGCAACTGTAGCCATTAACGCCGTCTTGCCTTGGGATGAATTAATTCGCGGTATCAATCATCTTGAAAGCATAGGTTTTATTGAACCCAGTGCCGCACAACGTGGTGTGATGCGAAAGTACAAACGCCTAGTAAAAAACGATTTAGCCCCAGCTTTTACCTTACCAACACTTGATGGTTCAAGTGTTTCATTGGGTAGTTTGCGTGGCAAACGCACTTTGCTGACTTTTTTTCGTCATGCAGGTTGCCCATTTTGCAATTTAAGAGTGCATCATCTGATTGAAGCCTATCCACGGCTCGAGAAATTAGGCATACAAGTCATTGGGGTTTTTGGCTCGAGCGTAGAGAGTTTACGCGCTCGGGTTGGACAGCAAAACCCACCGTTTCCACTGCTTGCCGACCCTGACGATGCAATTCATAATTTGTATGGCACTGGACATAGTATTTTAGGTTTTATGTCATCCTTTGCGCCCAATGGCATTGCGGCTTTTCTTGAAGGCTCACGGCTTGGAATTACCCACGGCAGCACTGATGGTGAAGCCACACGAATGCCCGCCGATTTTTTGATTGGCGTGGATTTACGCATCGAAGCGGCATTGTATGGCGGCAATGCCTTTGAACATATTGGCATTAAAGCCCTCGAGCAGTGGGGACAGAACGGGTTATTACCGACTTAATGTACAAAAAACTTTGGCTGTAAAAGCCAAAGTTTTTGTTGATTGGATTGTCATGGTTTGGGTTAGCGTTTAATCAAAGCGAATTCAAAAATCTTGGTTGGACGGTTTTTCTCGAGGTTCATATTGTCGGTGCGTAAACCAGTGAATAATTGGTTGTTCTCGAGTTTTAGAATGTCAAATTCTTGTGGGTAATCTTTCACGCTAGCAACGCCAAATGCCATGCACCCAGTGAGGCTAATATCACGTTCGGTATTGATGGGCAGTGTGCTGTTACCGCAACCAGTTTGATTAAGAACCGCCTGAATATCTGGTACATGCGCTGTGATGAATTTTTCGGTTTGACCCCAAGTGACTTTTAAGGTATTGGCATTAATTGCTTCGCCAAACGTGTATGGTCCAGCAATTTTATTGGTGAATAACCCAACATTACAAGCAGGGTCAGCAAAAACTGTGTAGCTCAGTTGCCATGTGCCAGTGGTGAAAACAAAGTTGCGTTTAATAAAGGCTGTTTCTGTACCTGCCACAAAAGTTTCGCAACCTTTACTTTCCCATTTTCCAACAATATCGGTGTTCTTAAAGGCAGTTTGCTGAGCCGAAACTTGAAGAGCAGCCAAACCAGCGACGATAGCAGTAAGAATAATTTTTTTCATAAGGACTCCTTTTTGGCAATACAATGCCGTCTCGAGGCGTGTAGCACTCGAAGTGAAGAGGTGAGTGAGTACACTCGAAGTGAAGAGGCGTGTAGCACTCGAAGTGAAGAGGTGAGTACACTCGAAGTGAAGAGGTTTTATTGTGTTGGCTCGAGGAAAACTGTTTTCTCGAGCCAACATCACGGTTTAGCGAGGCGCGGGTTGTAAAATACTGATTAAATTGCCGTACAAGTCTTTGAGGTAAAATTGCCGTCCCCAAGGCATATTCTCTGGTTCACCCATCAGTTCTACGCCTTTAGCTTTGTACTCTGCATGGGTTTGGTCGGCGTTGTCAGTGGTCAGAACCAATAGGGCGGTATCGCCAGCTTGTTTGCCAATTGCATTTTTTTGTTCTTCTGAAGCTGCCACATCGAGACTGATTTCTGGGTAATCCACACCAACTGGTGCAACTGTAATCCAACGTTGTTCGGGAGTGAAAGGAACATCCATTCGTAACTCGAATCCAAGGGATTCTTGGTAGAACTTCAGGGCTTGATCTTGGTTGCTGACGAGAACTGTGATGTATGCGTATCCGTTTAACATGGTATTTCTCCTTGAGGTGCTTTAGCGCTTCGGCGCTTGAAAAGAGTTTAATTGTGAAGGAGGTATGGGCGCTTATCCAAAATTGCTAAGTTTGAAATCAGACTCGAGATGCCAAACGGTACTGGGTTGGCGCAACTCGAAAACGGGCTTTGAAAGTCCTCGAGAATGTCCCAAGGCTATCAAACCCCAAGTCAAAACAGATGTCGGT
Source organism: Deinococcota bacterium (assembly GCA_041179225.1). Taxonomy (GTDB): domain Bacteria; phylum Deinococcota; class Deinococci; order Deinococcales; family JAAFIG01; genus JAAFIG01. The sequence continues at coordinate 4,652 of JBEGTV010000087.1, forward strand.
TACGTCTTTATCGGTTTCAGTGAGCCATTTTTTTGCCAGTTCAAGGCGTTTATGGGTGACAAATTGGTACGGGGCGAGTTCAAAGGCTTGCTTAAACAAGCGCAGAAAATGATGCGGTGATAGATTCACCACATCGGCAATACTAAATAAATTGATTGGCTCGAGGTACGAGGCTTCAATGAAGTCCCGAGCGATATGTAAGCGCCTAAATAATTCTTCTCGAGTGCTGCGTTTAGCGGCTGGCAAACGCTCAATATCGCTTTCTAAGTTGCGATGCAAGACCAGTAAATGCTCCACTATTGGGTGCAGCGCCTGCTCGAGTGGGTCTTGGCTGACTTCTGCCCAGATAAATGCCCGTAAAAAACCCATATGTTGCGATAAACGCATGTCCCGAGGGTAAGTACGTTCATAAAACTCGAGTGGTAAACGCAACTGCGGATTATCCAATTGCTTTTCTGGTGGCAAGGCAGCCGCGCTGTAGACATCTGTGCCTAGCCCTGTGCGAAAGCGAATGGTGAGTACCTCGGTGTTATCTTCGATTTTATGAGCATGACGCTGATTATCGTTCAGTAACAAATACCGATCTGGTGTAACTGCAAACCGAGCGCGTCCAACTTGGTGTAACTCGAGACCAGAAAAGACACTGTACAAAGACAAAGATGTGGTGTGCATTGGGATTTCTTGGGCATTACCTTTAGCATGAATTAAAACATTCATCCATCCTTTGGGGTTAGGTGCGTCTAAGCTGCGTCCAATGGTGGTTAAGGAAGCGTAATTTGTTAAAAACACGCCTTTAGTTTAACTGGTTAAAGTCATTGTTGCGTCAAACCCTTGTACTCGAGGTTCAATCTAAATGGGTGTGCTTAAAACCAGTGGGCAGTTTCAGTCCGTAACCAACAGCCCTGTCAAAGTAAGTATGAACCAGCCAAATTAGGGCAATTTGCATCAGTGGTTACGCGGGCTTGGGGCTGAGTCCACTACAACTAGGGGAGAAAAAATGCTCAATGCTTAGATAGGGCGTAAAAATGCCCATTGTGGGGATTACCGCACACTGTTACTTTCTTGTTACCGTTTTGAGGCATACTGTGACCATGCGGGTTTTACTGGTCGAAGACGAAATTGATATTGCCACACCGTTAGCACGAGCCTTAAAAGCACAGGGCTTAGAAGTTGTGGTTTGTCATGATCTCGAGTCTGGTCGTGAGGCACTACTTGAACGCGAACCAGATTTAATGATTTTAGATGTGCGCTTACACGAATTTGAAGATGGTGGGTTTTTGCTAGCGCGTGAAGCCCGCGCTTCGGGTTTCACAGGCAGTATTTTATTCTTAACCGCCCGAGATGCTTTATCGGATCGGGTGCAGGGCTTAGACGGTGGCGGTGATGATTACGTGGTGAAGCCATTCCAGTTGCTCGAGGTCTTGGCTCGAGTGCGGGCATTATTGCGGCGTGGAACAGAAGCCAAAACCAGTCATCTTAAATTTGGGATTCTCGAAGTGGATTTAACTCGCCAAGAGGTCTTACTTGAGGGGATTAGAACCGATTTGAGTTCTAGGGAATTTGCATTGTTGGAGCGTTTGGTGTTGTCACCGTCTCGGATATTTTCTCCCGAGGAATTGCTGGATTCCGTTTGGGGTGAGGCTGCCAGTTCGCTTGGGGTGGTCAAAGTGACAGTTTATCGGTTGCGCGAAAAACTTGGGACTGAAGTTGTGAGAAGTAATAAAAACGGGTATCAATTGGGAGTTTCATGAGTCTGCGGTTGCGTTTTGCACTGCTGATTGCGCTGTTGATTGCTGTGGCTGTGATTGCCCAAGGTGCTGTTGGTTACGTGCGTTTTGAGCGGTTGAGTCTTGCCGAAGCTGACCGTATTTTACAAGATTCTTTTGAGAGCCAAATTCGTCCGCCCAAAGGTAACAGTGGTAAGCGTGATGGTGGTCGGCGTACAGACCGCATTCGAGCCGAATTAGAATCGTATGTTCGTGCCAGAGTACAGCGCGACACCTTGGTACTGCAAACTTTTGGTAATCCCTTCCCGTCTGATTTTGCTCTTTCGCAACGCGGATTTTCTACCATTGGTGATTGGCGGGCTTTAATGGTGGATTTACCTAATGGCACTCGTTTTGAAGCGATTACCAATTTAGGACAACAGCGTCTAGGCGCGAGTAATTATTTGCGAACCCTTGGTTTGACCGTGCCGCTCTTTGCAGGGCTAGGTGCATTAGCAGCGTGGTTACTCAGCGCTCAGGCACTAAAACCGCTCGAGACTTTAATTGCTGCGTCGCGTCGCGTGGCAGAGTCAGGAAATTTAGCTGAACGAGTGCAGCACGGACAAGGACAAGGTGAACTCGAGCGGCTCAGTCGTACATTTAACCAAATGCTCGAGCGTTTACAAAGTTTTCGGGAACGAGAAATTGGTTTTACCCGCACGGCTGCTCATGAACTTCGGACACCTCTAGCAGCGATGCAAGCCCAACTTGATGCCCAAGCCAATGGTTGGGCAAGTTCTGAGGAGGCATTGACCACAGCCCGAACCCAAGTTGAACGCATGACTAAACTCTCCGAAGCACTGCTGGTTCTTGCCCGTGAAGGGCGAACTGAAATGATGGAATTTGACCTTGGCAAAATGGTTTTTGAATTAGCCACGAAACGCCAAGCAACTTTTATTGGCAATGGTCATTTGCTCTGGATTGGCAATCCCATTTTACTTGAACGGGCTTTAGAAAACCTGCTCGAGAATGCCAGTAAACACGCACCAAACACTGCCATTACTGTGAAACTCGAGACCAAACCAAATCAAGTGCTGATTATTGTTACTGACACGGGGCTTGGGATGACTGCCGAAGCGCTGACTCGAGCCACCGAAGCCTTTTACCGAGCGGCTGGCACAAAGGCGTATGGCAGTGGCTTAGGTCTTGCCGTGGTGGACAGAATAGCCAAGGCACACGGTGGAATTTTGCAACTCGAGAATGCTGTGCCGCATGGTTTACGAGCCATTCTTTTGTTATGTTCAAAGACATAAAATTTTTTATGTTCAGAGGCATAAAATTGTTTATGTTCACAGACATGAAACTGTTATGCTCAAGCCCATGAAACAATCTACCCTTGCGGCTCGAGCCGGAATTAACCTTGAGATTGGACTTGGCACACCGATTAACCCAGCGATTCATCAAGCTACGGTCTATGCTTACTCGAGTTTAGAAGACTTAGAAAGCATTTTTCATGGCGAGAACGGTTTTATTTATTACCGCAATGGTCATCCCAATGCTCGTGTTCTCGAGGCTTTACTGTGCGAACTCGAGGGCGGGGTAGCCTCGGCGGTCTCGAGCAGTGGTATGGCTGCTATTTCGGGGTTGCTGTTGGGTAATCTGCAAGCAGGAGACCATATTATTGTTGACCAGAACGCTTACGGTGGTACGTTTGCGCTTTTAACACTGGATTTAACTCGGTTTGGACTCGAGGTCAGTTTTGTGGATGCACAGGATTTAGCATCTGTTGAAGCGGCTTTTAAGCCCAACACCAAATGGCTAC
>JBEGTV010000088.1:0-8110 GCA_041179225.1 Deinococcota bacterium
TAAGGCAAGTAAATTACTTTGGTCAGCGATGTCATTGACTGTGGCAATAATATCGCCAATGGCTTGGGTTTGTTCACTTAATGCCAAAATATTCTCGGCAATTTGTTGTACTTTAGCCCGAATTTCGGACATACCCTGATTGGCTTGATTAGCTGCTTCAACCCCAGCCGTTGCCACACCTGAAGCACTCGAGGCGCTTTCAGAAACAGTCATGGCAATGCCAACGGCTTGGTCAGAACTACTTCGTACCTGATCTACAGTGGCACTGGTTTGTGCCACGGCTGCGCTTTGTTGATGTACCCCACTGGCTTGTTGTGCCGAGGTTGCTAAAATTTGACTCGAGGCAGCCGCTACAGCCGCACTTCCCTGCGTGACTGCACCTAAAAGTTCACGCAGATTTTTGGACATCAGGGCAAACGCCACTCCAAGTTCATCATCTTTGGATTTTGGTTCAAAGGACTTGGCTAAATTTCCCTGAGAAATGGCATTGGCAATACCTGCCATTTGACGCTGATAAGCAACCATGTTTTGAAACGAAGTGGTTAAACGCCCAATTTCATCTTGTCCAGTCCGCCCGAGTTGTTGATCTAAACGCCCCACAGCAAGACCCTCGGCATTTTTGGTTAGTTCACGTACTTGTCTTGTGATGTACTGAGCGGCAATAAATAAGACAATTGCCACACTTAAAAAAGCACCTAAACGCAAAACTGTTAGAATCTGATTTAAGCCAGACCCTTCTGCACTGACTTCGGCAGTTGAACGACTGGCGAGAACAAGCCATTTTAAGCCAGTGTAACTCGAGTACCCTTTAGAAACATAAAAACCAACCAAGCCAGTTGAATCCAAAGTTAGTTCTGGATCAGAAAAATCTCTGGCTTTAACAAAACCTTCGGGTGTGCCGCGTGAGGTTTCATAAGAAGCAAATTTTTCGGTTCGTAAACTCCGTTCAAAAGCGTATTTACCAGTTGGAGTGTACAACAATAAACCATTATCAGCCGCAATTAAAAATCGGGTACTTAAATAACCATCCTTGGCTGCTCTATCTTGGACTTCTTGAATAATGTTTTTTGCCACTTCCCAATTAAAAAAATTATGCCAAACCCCAATCACTTGTCCAGCCGCATTACGAATAGGTGCAGAAAAAGTCATGGCAACAGCTTTTTTTTGTCCGTAAAGACTTTCCATAATCGGGTCTTTAGCAACATCATGTACCACGGCTGAACCATCGGGTGATTTTAGTGCATCCTTAAACCAGACTTCTGCGCTGACATCCAAACCACTCAGACTCGAGGTGTCGCGCTTATTCCAAAGCGAATTGGCATTCATGCTGTCGTTATCCACACCGTAACTGGCAATCACTCGTCCATTTTTATCTGCTACCAACATCAAACGGTAAATTGGGCGGTAAGTGGCTAACATGATTTCCATCCAGCGTTCAATTTGTACTGGGTTCACACTGATTGCCGCAGGGGATTTTGCAAAGGCTTGAACATCTCCGTAGCGTTCAAATAAATTGCGGTCTAACTTATCGGAGGCTTCAAATGCCAATTGGCGCACTTGATTACCCGCCGAGCGCTCCACCACAGCGTTAATAGAATTGGCAATAAAAAAACCAGATAACACAAAAACTGGAATCAACATAAGCACACTTTGTAAAATTAACTTTATAAACAAAGGTTGATTATGAAACCAAGTCTCGAGTCTAGCCAAACTCATAACTCTAAACCACCACAAAGCGCATCCACATCAAGCCAAGCCACCCGTCCATTAAATACACCCTTGACCGAATCCCGACCCGACAAAGCTGGCGATAACTGACTCTTAAGCGCTTGATACAACTCTGGAACACCCGTAATCCTAAGTCCAATCGAACCAAACTTGGTTTCAGTTAAGACCACCGAAGCAACCGCTTTTTCATCTCGGTCAAATTTCAGTAAAGCCGCCAAGTCAAGCACACTCACAATCTCACCACGCACATTCATCACCCCTGCTACGGAACGCGGTGCAAGCGGCAAAGTCGTAATTTCAGCCGGCAAAACTGCTTTCAAGCGCGTCAACTCAAGTGCATATTGTTCACCACCTATATGCAGCAACACCATCTCGAGCGGGACTTCATTATCTTCCACGCTTTCTTTGGCTAAACGCTTCGCACGTTCTTGGAGCAAACGCTGACTGACTTCTTCCATACGTACATCGTACCTGACCTGAACGTGTTTTTGTTGGGAAAATGACCAAAAGTAAGCCAAAGCTCATCGTAACTCGCCTAAGAACTGCTAGAATCAACCCATGAAGGCTTACCGAGGTGTAGTCAAAGATGGTGTGATTGTCCTCGAGCGCGGCAAATTGCCCGAAGGTGCAATCGTCACTGTGACTATAGGCGACGGTGAACTGGTACGCGCCACCATCACCAGTGCGTTTACACCCAAAAAGAAACCAGCCAGAATCCCGCTACGACCAAGCCCGACCACATGACTGAACGCATCGTTTACCTTGTTCCAACCCCCATCGGCAACCTTGGTGACATCACCTTACGCGCCCTCGAGACGCTCAAAAACGTGGATTGTATCGCTTGCGAAGACACTCGACACTCGGGCAGATTATTACAACACTTTGGAATTCATAAACCACTCGAGCGCCTTGATGCTCATACCATGCTTGAACGTGCTAAGCACATCCTTGAGAAATACGCCCGTGTTGCCTTTGTATCCGACGCAGGCAGCCCCGGACTTTCAGACCCCGGCGCGGAATTGGTCAGCATTGCTCTCGAGATGGGCATTCGCATCGAAGCCCTCCCCGGCGCGAACGCCTTGATCCCCGCGATTACGCTATCGGGATTACCAAGCGGACGATTTGGTTTTCATGGATTTTTACCACGCTCAGGACGCGAACGTACCGAAAGACTCGAAGAAATAAGTATCTCAAGCATCACCAGTGTACTGTACGAAAGCCCACACCGAATTCATGACACGCTACTCGAGCTAAAAGCCCTTTGTGGCACGACAAGGGAATGTGCTGTGGCACGAGAACTCTCTAAACTGCACGAAGAAGTTTTTCGCGGTACACTCGAGACTGCCGCCCAGCATTTTAGTGGCGAAGTCAAAGGCGAAATTGTACTGATCCTCGCTCCAAATACGGTACTGCTCGAGCCTACCCTTGATTACACTGCCAAAGCCCTCGAGTACGCCAAAGCTGGACTGCGTGTCAAAGAAATTCGAGCCAAGCTCCAACAGCTAGGACTCGAGCGCAATGCTGCGTATGACCTTGCCTTGAAAGTCGTCAGCCAAACTCGAGCCTGAACGAGCGTTTGCACTTGCTACCCTGCAACGTGTCACAATGCGCCTCGAGTTTTGGTGGAGGGAATATGAAACGAATCGGAGTTTTAACCAGTGGAGGCGACGCGCCCGGCATGAACGCAGCCGTTCGGGCTGTGGTACGCACTGCAACTGCACAAGGTATCGAAGTGATGGGCGTGAAACGCGGTTACGCTGGAATGATAGATGGCGAATTTACGAAACTTGGCGCTCGAGACGTCGCCAATACCATTCAGCGCGGCGGCACAATCCTTTTAACTGCACGTTGCAAGCCATTTATGACCCCAGAAGGACGTGAACGCGCCGCTAAACAACTTCGTTCTGTTGGTATCGAAGGCTTAGTGGTGATTGGTGGTGATGGCAGTTTCCACGGCGCTCACTATTTATCCCAAGAACAAGGCTTCCCAGTGATTGGTGTACCCGGAACAATAGATAACGACCTTTACGGCACAGATTACACCATTGGTTACGATACAGCCGTGAATACTGCTCTGCAAGCCATTGATCGAATCCGTGACACTGCTGCCAGCCACGAACGACTCTTTATTATTGAAGTTATGGGTAGACACGCTGGTTTTATCGCCCTTGATGTTGCTATTGCTGGTGGCGCAGAAGATGTTCTGATCCCAGAACGCCCAGAAACCCTTGAGGAAGTCGTACAAATCGTTAAAGCCAGTGCTTCCAAAGGTAAAACCTCGAGTATTATCGTGGTTGCTGAAGGGTACGAAGGTGGCGGAATGAAAGTCATGGAAGCCATTTCTGCTGCCACAGGCTTGGAGGCAAGGGTAAGCATCCTAGGTCATGTGCAACGTGGAGGCAGCCCGAGCGCAAGAGACCGAATCCTCGCCTCGCAAATGGGACATGGGGCAGTCGAAGCCCTGATTGCAGGTAAAAACGACGTGATGATAGGCGTAGTTGCAGGCAGTATTGTCCTTGTGCCACTTGAGGATACTTGGACGAAGCGCAAAGACGTTTCGCTCGAGTTGCGCGAATTAGCAAAAACTCTGGCATTATAAGTAAACTAAGGCAATCATGACCCCTGAAACCCTAGCGGTGCTGCTCGAGCCGTTATTCCCCAATACCAAAATCACCAAGCTGCATTTACTCGCTGGTGGTGCAAGCAAAGAAGCATGGTTACTTGACCTCGAGCAGAACGGTCAGACCCTAGAACTGATTATGCGGCGGGCTGGTGGCGGCGCAATGAACCTCGAGCAGCTAACCCTAGAACAAGAATTTAGGGTACTTGAAGCAGCATTTGCGGCTGGTGTGACTGTTCCTAAACCAATGGCGTACTTGCCAAATGTGCTTGGACGCGAAGCCTTTATTTCCGAGCGAGTGCGTGGTGAAGCCGTCGGCAGACGGGTGGTCAGCCGCCCAGAATTTGCGCCTGCTCGAGCCGAATTGCCAAAGCGCATGGCAGAAGAACTCGCAAAAATTCATGCAGTTGATACCTCGAGCCTCGAGTTTCTACCGAATTCTGGTGGTGTTACAGGCGCAAAGCGCAGTATTGCAAGGTTATATGCCGAACTAGACAATGTAAACGAACCTCACCCAACGATTGAACTGGCACTGAATTGGCTAAGTACCCATGAACCGACAAGTCACGGCGAAACGCTGGTACATGGGGACTTTAGAATCGGTAATTTAATGCTGTCCCAAACTAATCTAACGGCAGTGCTGGATTGGGAATTTGCTCACCTAGGCGACCCAGCCGAGGACTTAGCATGGACTTTAATTCGCGCTTGGCGCTTTGGACAAGACCACCTACACCTAGGCGGAATTAGCGAACTCGAGCCGTACTTAAGTCGTTACAATACTTTGACAAACCAAAACATCACCCTCCAGACCCTGCACTATTGGGAAATTATGGGAAATGTTAAATGGGCAGTCGCCGCCCTGACCCAAGCCAAACGCCATTTAGATGGACTCGAGCGCAGCGTGGAATTGGCGGTACTCGGGCGTTTAAGTGCCGAAATGGAACTCGAGATTCTGTATTTACTGGAGGCAAATCATGCAGCCACGTCCTAATAATCCCGAACTTGCCACGGCGGTGCGTGAATTTCTCGAGACGGAAATCATGCCGACGATTACCGATGCTCGGCTTAAATTCCGCACACTGGTTGCGATGAATGCGCTTTCGATGCTTGAACGTTCTGGACTCGAGGAAGGTTTTTTGCAAGCCGAAGCGCTGGCATTGGCAGGGTTACTTGAGACAGATGTAAAAACCATGAATTCTCGAGTGGCACTGGATACTGAAGTGCTGCGCTTAAATACGCTTCTCTCGAGTCAGATTCGTAGCGGAGTTGTACCAAGTGGTTCGGTTGAAGTGCTGCGGCAAATTGCGACAAATAAACTTCGTGTGGCAAGCCCAAATTACTTAAAACGCTATGAAACATGAACTCTGGCGGTCAAGAGATGGTGGGCTTAGTTTCTTCCCGAGTTCTAACACGTCGGCAAAGGAATTACTGAACATAGACGCAGAACTGATTTGGACAGTTGAGGCAGATAATTTCTTTGCTGCCATGACCGCGTATTATGAATTTATGGACTGAGGTGAATACCGTTCAGAGTGGGAAGAATTGGATTCCGAGCCATACCCAGAAGATAAAGACTGGGATTTAATTTTGTCCGATGCTGGGCTAAACGATGATTTAACCGAAAAGCAAGCTGATGATTTGGCACTCGAGGCACAACGAGCAATTCGGGCTAAACGCCAACATGATTTCTGACGTAAACTCGAGCCATGCCTTACACCCCAATTCTTGCTACCCTTGGTTATTTAATCTCTGAAGACAATCAAAAAGTTTTACTGGTGCATCGGCATAAGCGCAACGCCGACGCGCATCTTGGTAAATACAACGGACTAGGCGGAAAACTCGAGCCATTCGAGGATGTGATTTCTGGTTTGCGCCGTGAATTCTTAGAAGAAGCCGGAATTACCTTAGATAATGTAACGCTGCGTGGCACAATTAATTGGTCTGGTTTTGGGAAGGCTGGCGAGGATTGGTTTGGTTTTATTTTTCTGGCGCGTGGATTTTCTGGGCAAATCACTTATGAAAATCTTGAAGGGACGCTTGAATGGGTGGAAATCTCTAGGTTACTGGCTGGGGATTATCCGCTTTGGGAGGGCGACAAACATTTTTTACCACTGGTTTTTGATGCTGAGCCAAGTCCGTTTTCTGGGGTGATGCCGTACAAGAATGGCAAATTAGTGTCTTGGGATTTCTCGAGGTGAACTAAACATCCCACCGCACACGGCTGGTATCTTGGGCTTTTTCAATCACTAAGCGCATCGGTAAGCGCTCTGCGAGGGCTGGAACGTGGGTAATGACACCAACCATTCGCCCTTGGGTTTGCAGGTTCTCTAAGGTGTTGGCGACCATCTCTAAGGCATCTGCGTCGAGCGTACCAAAACCCTCATCTAAAAAAAGTGCGCCTAGGGCTTGGCTTCCCGCTAAATAATCGGATAAGGATAATGCCAGTGCCAGCGAAGCAATAAAACTCTCGCCGCCAGAAAGGGTTTTTACGCCCCTTGATTCTAGTCCGTTCCAAGCATCCCTGACATGAAATTCTGCATCTATCAGTTCAAGTGTATAGCGTTCTCGAGTGATGCCCTGCAAGGTTTTGGTGGCACGTTGCAGTAGTTGTTGTTGGACTCCTGCCAGTAAATAATCTTGGAATTCATTGCCTTTCATGTCTAAGGCAAGGGCAGCATAGGTGTCAAAGCGTTTTTCTAATGCGTTTTGTTCGCGGCGCAAATCCTTGGCTTGCTTTATTTGTTGTTCTAACTGGGTTTTTTCTGCTTCGAGTTGCCCTAAGAAGCGGCGAATCTGTTGGCTTAGTTGTTCTAGGTGCTGGTGTTGTTGCTCGAGTTCTTCGGGTGGAGTCTCGAGTGTTCTGCCGCGTAATTCTTGCACCATTTCATTCTGACGTTGTTGTACTAAAAGTTGGTTCTGTACATGTTTTTGAATTTTTTCCTCGAGTCCCAAAATCTCAAATTCGGGAAGACTTTGGTTTAATGCAGTTTGCATGTCTGCAAATCCCAATTCGGTCAATTTGGCTTGGGTAGTTGCTCGGGCTTCTTGGGCTTCTAGCTGCATGGTGTTGAAATTATTCTGTGCGGCTTCTAAAGCACTTTTTAAGCTGGCGGTTTGGGTTTTGGCATTCGAGTATACTTCTCTGGCTTGGCGTTCAAACTGCTCGAGTTGTTGACGCTGGGTTTTGAGGGTTTCAATTTCGGTTTTTAAGTTTTTGGTTGCACCAGCTTCCATTAACTCATTAGCAAAAGCCCCAAGTAATTTTTGTTTAGCGGCTTCTAGGGCAGTGCTGGCATTGTTGTGAGCGCCAAGCCGAGTCTCGAGTTTTATTATTAAGGCTTTGCGCTCACTTTCAATTTCTAAGCGTTGCTGATCGAGTCGAAGGCTTTCTTGTAAGGCATTTTCTTGCTCTGCCTGACGGCTTTCCAAGAGCCAAGCGGCTGCCTCAAGCCGACTTTGCCCACTGGCAAGCAGCGCCTTGGTTTTGCTTAATTGTTCGCTTGTTCTGCCTTCGTTTTGTTGTAATTCGGTCTTTTGGTGCTGCAACTGTGTAACCCGATGCTCGAAATCAGTGGCTTGACTTAACTCATTGGCTAAACCAGACAGCAGGGCAGCTCGAATTGTTTGCAAAGCACTTTTTGGGTCGGTAACATCGGTAAGGACATCTTGCCAACTGTGCAGCAATTGCTCGAGTTCTACATTGGTGTCGCGCAAAGTTTTTTCAACTCGAGTGACTTCGAGATTGGCTCGGGTTTTATTTTG
>JBEGTV010000089.1:0-8049 GCA_041179225.1 Deinococcota bacterium
TGCCTATTTTCACCGCGAAATTTTGGCAAGGGGCTACAGCCGCACCAAATATGAAATTAAAAACAGCGCCAGTCGAATCGAAGCGGAGTACCGCAACAACAAACAAAAACTCGAGTATAAACTCGATAAAGAAGGAAACAGCAACAGATTTAAGCTCGAACTCGAGTTTGACGACTAAGAAGACAGCAACGTATGCTCCGAAGATGAAACGAAACGTCAGTATTCACACCGACGGAAGCTGCCTAGGAAACCCCGGAGCGGGTGGCTGGGCAGCCATTCTCGAATACACCCATAAAGACGGAAAAATCACTACCTTAGAACTCAGTGGTGGTGAGAAAAACAGCACCAATAACCGTATGGAATTAAGTGCCGCCATCGGAGCGCTAGAAGCCCTGACCAAACCGTGCATTGTCACGCTCTACACCGATTCTCAGTACCTTCGTAAAGCCTTTGAAGAAGGCTGGCTAAAGAACTGGCAACGCAACGGCTGGAAAACCAAGGATAAACAACCTGTCAAAAATAAGGAACTCTGGGAGAAATTACTTTCTCTCGAGACCCAACACCAAGTCAGTTGGGCATGGGTTAAAGGTCATGCGGGTAACGACCTCAACGAACGCTGTGACCAATTGGCTCGAGCCGCAGCAAAAGGCTTTTTATAGCCTTGAATCCAAATTGTGAAAAGAATTGGTTTGAGAAAAGACACACTGTCAGTATGACTTCCGTGACAAAATCAAGTTTATTTGGTTTAGTGCAACTCAGGCTTTGCTCGAGGATAGGCAACTCAGTTCACTCGAGGATAAGTAACTCAGTTCACTCGAGGACAGGCAACTCGGGTTTTGCTCGAGTTGTCCTCATGAAGCCTGTTTAGACTGGTTTTAATGCGATTTCTTCTTTTCTTCTTGGCGTTGCTTGTGGCTTGTGGCACAAATGATGCTAAAAATGATGCCAATCAAATTGCGGTGGTCAACACCAATTTAACCTTGGCGTACAACTTTGAGCCGTACACCGAGGAATTACGGGTTACAGGTGGGCAACGAGCGTATACTTTGCGAATTGCCAAAGGGAAATTACCTGATGGTATTTCATTACAAGGCTCAAAGTTAGTAGGCACACCAAAATTACAACTTAAAATAAATGAACAAAAAACTTTTGAATTTACCTTAGAGATTATAGATTCACGCAATGCCAATAAGTTTCAGGATTTGCGTTTAGAAGTGCGTAACTTACCCGCGCCAAGTCTCGAGTGGAGCATCCCTCCAACCCAAGTGCGCGACGAAGTACGCTTGCCAATCATTCTTAAAATTCCTAAGAATGTCCGCTCAATGCGAATTGCTATTTCCTTACCAAGTGGCGCAAGTCTAAAACGCCTCGAGCCAAGTGCTGGAAAACCCTTAATGCTTTCACGTCTCGAGGGTAGTATTTTAAGAATAGATGCTGCCTTATCTGAAGATATTCCGAGCGTTCGTCCTGCCACAGTTTTTTATGTGCTGCTAAGACTGGCTAAACCCATGAAACTCGAGGGGAAAATTGGTTTTGAACTCAGGGCTAAAAATACCCTTTTAAGTAAAGCCGCTCTCGAATTACCTAAACCACCAGCCCCAACCTCTCCCACCACGCCAGGAGACAAACCATGAAGCGCCTCCTTTTGACCTTTTTTCCTTTTCTTTTCGTTACCTTTGCTGTCGCTACCACCTACCCAAAACTGACTCTGGAAACTCAACTCGAGCGAGCCGAAGTAATCGTCCGAGCCACAATCAAAGAAGTTAAACGCGAAGAACGCAACAAACGCCCTTGGATTGTCTATTTACTCGAGACCAAACAATACTGGAGAGGTGAGGGTTTACTGCCAAAAACCGCCGAAACCCCAAGTTTTGCAATTTATGGTTCAGATAAAATCAGACTCGAGGGAGCGCCAAGTTTTAAGGTCGGTTCAGAATGGATTTTTTTACTGTACACCAAGAACTTTGATAGTCCAATCGTGGGTTTTAACCAAGGAGCATATCAACTCGAAGGCACAACGGTCCTAAACACCGAAGCCAAACCTGTACAACTCGAGAATAAACCCGTGACTCGAGCCTCGTTTATCGCTGCGCTTGAAAAGATTTTAGGGGTGGTGAGATGAAAAGGCAAAAGGCAAAAGGCGAAAGGCAAAAGATTTTTTCCTCTTTTTTGCTCGTAAAACAGCACCTTTTTGCTCGTAAAACAGCACCTTACGGGCTATTCGCGCTTACGGGCTACTCGCGCTTCTTACTCGTAAAACAGCACCTTACGGGCTACTCGCGCTTCTTCTTTCCTCTTTCCTCTTTCCTCCTAATCTCTGTGTTTGCTGCTCCCTTTACATTCAGTGTCCTTAAAGACGGCGCTCCTGAAAACTTCGAGAAACTGGTGCGTGAAGCCTTTGGCAAATGGCAAGCTGTGCCGAGTACCACGCTGAAAGTGGATGCTCCAAAAGCTGGGACTGCCCTGCAATTTCGTTGGGGCAGCCCCGAACCAGAAATGAACCCAGACCTTGCGACCCGTACAATTCTCGAGACCAGTAGCGACGGCAAAGAAAGTATTTTGGTCAGTATTAACCCAGACACGCCGGACTTAGAAAGTGCTTTACTGCTCGAGACCGGGATTCGCCTTGGGTTGCCGCTCGAGCCGATGTGGGATGGTAAACGCAGCATCACCGAAGCCGACATTACCTTGTTGCGTCAGCAATACGCGCCTAATGGCGACTTAACTGCCGATGGTAAGGTCAACATTGATGATTTTGAGGTGTTCGCTAAGGAATTTGGCAAAAGCCAAGTGGCTGGTGGAATCAAAGGCGACTTTAATGGCGATGGCAAAGTAGACAATGCTGATTTTGAAATTTTAAGCAGCAATTATGATTTTGGTAAGCAGCCGGGCATTGAAGAACCCAAACCAGCCGAACCTAAACCAACCACGCCCACCGATCCAACACCAACCAAGCCAGTTGATCCAACACCAACTGACCCTAATTCTCCACCAACAAGGTAAGTTATCTTCGGCGTGATTCCATGGCTTGCATGGCTTGTACGGCGGTAGTTCCAGCCACCGCTTCAATGATTTCTGCGCCGCAAATGGCGCTGTACAACCAGAGTTGTTCGTCTTTACTGATAAAATAATCACGAGTTTTGGTGTCAGCAATCCAAGTGCTTAATTCGCTGTCATCTGGTACATCCACCAGTGCGGATTTGACATGTGGTGAATTCAAAAAAACCATAATTTGCTTGGGCATGACGTAAAACTATCACAACCCAAGCAATAAACCTATTTCCCTTGCCAATTGGCTCGACGTTTTTCAATAAATGCTTGCATTCCTTCCTTTTGGTCTTGTGTTCCAAACAAAAGCATAAAATTCTGACGTTCAGTGTTTAAGCCTAGTTGCAAACTTTGTTCAAAAGCGGCATTAACACTGGCTTTGGCTGCCCGAATTGCGAGTGGCGCTCGAGCCGCGATTTGCTTGGCTAAGTTTAAGGTCTGATGCAGCAACACTTCAGGCGGATATACACTCGAGACTAACCCAGCATTCAAGGCTTCGTCGGCGCTGAGCATTCGCGCATTTAAGACCATTTCCATGGCAAGGCTCTTACCAACTGCGTGGGTCAGGCGTTGCGTACCACCTGCTCCGGGGATAATCCCAAGGTTAATTTCGGGTTGTCCAAAACGAGCATTTTCAGATGCAATGATTATGTCGCAAATCATTGCGAGTTCTAAGCCACCACCCAAGGCAACACCCGCCACAGCCGCAATCAAAGGCTTTGGAAATGCAGCAATTTTCAACCAATCGGCGTGACGGTTCTGGGTCAGCATTTCTGGCACACCAATACCGCTCATTTCTGCAATATCTGCGCCAGCCGCAAAAGCTCTGTCTGAACCAGTCAGCACCACCACTCGCACAGTTTCATCGGTTGCGAATTCCTCGAGTGCCACCACAATCTCGGCAATAGTGGCACTGTTTAAGGCATTTAAGACCTTTGGGCGATTCAGGCGAATTAGACGCACCCCATCAAACGGGGACTCGAGCAAGATATTTTCTGACATACTTATTCCTCATCATTGGCAGCTTGGAGTTTTTGAATCACACTGACATCTTCTAAAGTGCTGGTGTCGCCGCTCATCGCTTGTCCACTAGCAATTTGGCGCAGCAAGCGGCGCATAATTTTACCACTTCGGGTTTTGGGGAGCGAATCGGTAAATTTAATTTCGTCGGGTCGGGCAATTGCCCCGATTTCTTTACTGACATGGGCGCGAAGTTCTTCGGCAGTGGTGGTCTTACCTGTTTTTAGGGTCACAAAAGCAATAATCCCCTCACCTTTAATTGGGTCTGGTCTGCCGACCACAGCACTTTCGGCAACACTGGGATGCGAAACCAAAGCACTTTCGACTTCCATTGTGCCTAAACGGTGTCCCGAGACATTCAGCACATCGTCTATGCGTCCGACAATTGTGAAGTATCCATCTTCGTCGCGCCGTGCGCCGTCGCCAGCAAAGTACACATTGGGGATTTCACCATAATACTGGCGTTTGAAACGTTCATCATCGCCATAAACCGTTCGCAGCATACTCGGGAAGGGTTTACGAATGACCAAAAAACCACCTTCGTTTGCGCTAAGTTCATTACCTTCTTTGTCTACAATCGCAGCGTCCACACCAAACATCGGTAGTCCAGCACTGCCCGGTTTGGTGGCGTGAGCGCCCGGAATGGTGGTAATCATCATGCTGCCCGTCTCGGTTTGCCACCAAGTATCTATAATTGGCAGTTTTTCTTTGCCAATCACACGGTGATACCAAAGCCATGCTTCGGGGTTGATTGGTTCGCCAACTGTACCAAGTAAACGTAGGCTCGAGAGATCAAAGCGATTAGGGTGTTCGTCTCCGCTTCGCATAAAACTGCGAATTGCAGTAGGGGCAGTGTATAAAATTGTGGCTTGGTGCTTTTCGATAATTTCCCATAAACGCCCAGCGTGTGGATAATTGGGCGCACCCTCAAAAATCAGGCTTGTTCCAGCATTGGCAAGAATCCCGTAGACCACGTAGCTATGACCAGTTATCCAGCCAACATCGGCTGTACAAAAATAAGTATCAGAAGCACGTAAGTCAAAAACATACTTGGCAGTTAAATACGTGCCAACCATATACCCACCAGTGGTGTGCATTACCCCTTTGGGTTTACCTGTGCTGCCCGAAGTGTACAAAATAAAAAGTGGGTGTTCGGCATCGAGCGGCGTTGCCTCGCAGTCACTTGATGCCGTTTTCATGAGGTCGTGATACCAATGGTCTCGAGTCGTCCAAGTAATCTCATGGGCTGTGCGTCTCACCACCACCACATGCTGAATTGCTGGTGCATTCTCGAGGGCTTCATCTACATTTTGCTTGAGTGGCACAATTGCGCCGCGCCGATAACTGCCATCGGCAGTAATTAACAAGGTCGAACCGCAATCGTTAATACGATCTGCTAGTGCGCCAGCGCTAAAACCACCAAAAACCACGCTATGGGTCGCACCGACTCGAGTACACGCCAGCATCGCCACGACTGCTTCGACAATCATGGGAAGGTAAATTGTAATTCTGTCACCAGATTTTACCCCAAGACTTTTAAGCACATTGGCAAATTTACAGACTTCGGTGTGTAATTCGCCATAAGTCAGTTTCCGAACGTCGCCCGGTTCACCCTCCCAAACCAACGCCACTTTGTCAGCATATCGCTCGAGATGACGATCCAAGCAGTTGTAACTAAGGTTGGTTTTACCACCAACAAACCACTGGGCATGAGGTTCGTTCCACTCGAGAACCTTATTCCACGGCTCAAACCAATGCAATTCAGAGGCAATACCAGCCCAAAAAGTTTGCGGGTTTTCAATGCTGTGTTTGTACATCGTATTGAACTGCTCGAGCGAAAGGTTGCCAGCAAAGTCGCTTGGTGGGGTAAAGCGACGAGTTTCGTGTAGTACCGATTCAATACTATTTTGACTCATGAGAGAACTCCTTTAAGGTGATGTCCTCGAGTTTAACCGATTTCATACAAAATACGCCATTTTAAGGCTTATCTATGACCAATCGTTTTAGACTAGGCTATGACCGAAGAAATCTGCGTTGGCTGCAAAGTCGTCCTTCCCGCAATCACTGGAGCGACGCACCGTTATATGGAATCCAGTCCGTCCTGCTGGGCTGCTTTTAACCAACTCAGCGACCCAAACTTTCAACTCGAGCCGTCCGGGTACAATACCCTAATTGTGGATACTTACGCCGCTCAGCACCCCGGCGTACCATCCAACCAAACCATCAATTCGGTTGCAATTCACCTAATGGTATTGCATGGCATTTTTGAACATCAATTCCAACCCAGCCAAGCCCTCTGGCTGCGAATGCGCCCCGGACGACCCAGCAAAATACCTAAACACAACCGTTTCTTCTGGCTCGAGCCACCGTCATTTGACGCAAGCCTAACCGTATCCGATGTAATTGCAGGGACAACCTCAAAAGAACGCACCAGACTTGTCCAAGCATGGTCTCGAGAAGTCTGGGATCATTGGTCAATGCACCATTCCCAAGTCGCCACTTGGTTTGAAAAATACGTCTTCAGTGAACGATTCTAAAAAACTGGTAGCTCGAGAACTTAAATCCTTTATCCTTTCGCCCTTTTCCCCTGTCATCCAATTTGTTCTTGGACTGCGTATAACCTATAATGATGTTCTCTTTTCGAGCTTTTACGCCGTATACTTGGCACATGGCAAATTTGCCTCCTAAAAGCGATTCTGGTACGGTTATAAATGCCGATTCCAGTACAGTTGTAAATACTGATTCCAGTACAGATGAGTTCTTGTTGGCACAGGTTGCACTTGGTAGTGAAACAGCACTGACCACCTTGTATCAGCGTTTTTCAAAAAGAGTCCATTCCTTGGCACGACGAATTTTAGGCAGTCAATCAGATGCCGATGACATCACCCAAGAAGTTTTTGTAAAACTCTGGGAACGCGCCAGTGGTTTTTTTGAACAACGTGGCACGGCAGCCACGTGGCTGATGACCATTGCCCATCATGCCAGTATTGATACGCTTCGTCGTCGTAACACCCGACGCATAGACATTTGGGAAGATGGTTTAGAAGGTTTTTTTCTCGAGCCTAATCACGACCCACTTGAACAAGCCATGTTGTCTAAGGCTTTACTGATCCTAAGCAGTGGTGAGCGAGAATTAATTGAACTTGCTTTCTTTGCTGGGTTTAGTCATTCACAAATTGCTAAGAAAACCGAGTTGCCACTGGGGACAATCAAGTCACGTTTGCGTTTAGGACTCGAGAAATTAGCTCAGGTACTCGGGGCAAATGAAACCTCGCCTCATGTGGTTCAAACCCAAACCAACCCAAAGATGGTGGAATCATGATTGCACCTTTACCCTTAAACGAAACGGCTAGACTCGAGGCACTGTACGCTTACAACATTCTCGACACACCATCAGAGCATGTATTTGATGCTTTAGCTGTCGAAGTTGCCACTGCTTTAGATGCCCCGATTGCCATTATTGGTTTTATAGATCAAACAAGGCATTGGTTCAAAGCCAAATTCGGTACGCAAGTCACAGTCAATACAAGGGATTGGGCAACTTGCGCTCACACGATTTACCAAGCAACTCCGTTAATCACCCCTGATGTGCGACTCGAGCCTCGTTTTGAAAATATGCCTCCTCTTGGACAAGCAGGAATTCTGGCTTATGCTGGCGCACCAATTATCAATGCTGATGGTTGCGCGATTGGCACAGTTTGTGTTTTTGACCAAAAAACCCGTCCTTTTACAGCAATGCAGCTTCAGCAACTCGAGGATTTTGCGGCTCGAGTATTGCAAATACTCGAAACTCGGGTGCGGCTTGAAGAGTCTAGTAAAATTGAAATGGTTTCGTTCCTTGTACCGCCTAGTCAACCTTCGGCTGGTCTTGAACAAAAAATCCTTGAACAAGTACGGCAAAAACCTCAGATAGCTGAGGCACGACTAGAACGCCTTGGTTCAGGTCAAATCAGACTTCATGTCAAGACCAATAAACCCAAG
>JBEGTV010000090.1:0-8017 GCA_041179225.1 Deinococcota bacterium
GTTGTTTGCTCCAGACCAAACCAGTCCACCTCGAGCCAATTTAGAACCGAAGCTCGAGACAATTCTTGTGACCAGCAATGCACTAGCACTTTTTTCTGAAGCCGCCGCCAAAATAAATCTGCGAGGCATTGAACCACGAATTTTTTTGCAACCCGGTAATTGGATTCAGTCCGAAGCGGCACGTTTGACCAGCAGTAATTTAGATGCCATAACCACTTTTGAACGTGGTATTGCCAAAACGCAGTCGCTCAGTCGTGCCAGAGACCCACAATATGCCGATTTTGATGCAGTCAACGTAGCGGCTTTACCACGTGATGTTCAAGCATGGCATCAGCTTAGTGAACTGATTTTGCTGCGAGCCAATCTGTACTTACAAAGCGGCGATGCCAAATCAGCTTGGCAGGATTACTTTTTAGTTTGGAAAGCTGCCAATCTGATTCGCAATGCCAAAGGCTCGCTGCTCGAGTTGGATGTCGGTGATAGCCTCGCGCAATTGGTTTTAACCCAAATGCGAGGGGCAATGCGCCAAAGTACCTTTGATGACCAGACTTGGCGCAACCTGCTCAAAGATTTGCAAGCCCAAGCCCTAAATCCTAGTGCGCTCGAGGAGAGCTTAAGGTCTGAACGGCGTTTTTTTAAGCTGGCATTGGATGCGGCTACGGGCAAAACAGCTGGGCAAACCCTACGAATTAATGTCAGTTCGCCAATTGTGCGTTTTATGCCCAGTGCTTATTCGTTACAAACAGGCAAAACCCTCGAGACCTACACACTTTGGCTCGAAGGGATTTTAAGTCGGGCTGGCAATTGCCCAGAAGCCAAAGATGCCCAGAGTCCGACTGACCCAGCTTTTCTAAGCACCAACCCTTTAGCAGTCAATAGTGTCGGTAACGCCTTGTTAAGAAGTTGGATACCACCGTATGGATTAGCCACTCGAGCCTGCAAACTCACCCAAGCCTACCGTGCGACTCAAGTCAGTTTGGCACTCCATGCCACATCCGCCCTAACCAAAGGAATCCCCCCTGCCAACATTGATGTTCTCGAGGGACGGTACTTTGAGAACATGCCAATAGACCCGTTCAGTGCGGCTAATAAAGGTTTTCAATGGGATATTAACGGGAAGATTTTGCGTTCCGAAGATGGTACGGGTTATAGCGTCGAATTTTGAAAGCCTCCTTGTGATGTAAAAAAAACTTGACAAGGCGTAAAAAATACTTTACATTAAGTGTGTCAAAGATCTTTGACACACTTAAGGAGTTTTGCATGTCACAAGAAGAAAAAGTTACTTGGTTCAATTTAAGTGTTGTTGCCATTGCTTGTTTGATCTATAGCTTTTGGTTACTTGGTCAACTCGGCAAACCAAGTACCGAGATTCTATACGCCACACCCATGCTGGCAGCCATCGGCGGAGCATCAGTAGCGGCAATCATTGGCAATATCGCCCTTGCTATCACAGCCCCAAAAAACATGCCAAAACTCGACCAGCGCGACCTTGAAATCAGACAACACAGCGAATTTAACTCGCAGTTCGTGGTCAATATCGCGGGGCTGGTGGTGCTGGTCATGTGCATGTACAAATTTGATTATTTTGTCATCGCCCATACGCTGTACTATGCTTTTGTGGCAAATGCTTTACTTGGGGCAATCATCAAACTTATGGCTTATCGCCAAGGGTTTTACCCACAATGAAAAGCACTAAAATTACCAATTCAATTCGGCAATTGCGCTTTAGTAATAATGAAATGACCCAAGCTGACCTTGCTGAACGAGTCGGTATGACCCGCCAAACCATTATTGCCATTGAGCAAGGCAAATATTCCCCTTCGCTCGAGATGGCGTTTCAAATTGCCCGTGTTTTTAAGGTTTCACTCGAGCAAATCTTTCACTACCCAGAAGAATAAACCCAGACTAAATACACAGGTTTGTCAGACGCACTTATCTTGAAGTGTGCTGTTACTTTACACCAAAAAAGGAGTTCAATATGAACAAAACATCTGCCCCCAATAAGAATAAGCTCGAGTGGCTAGTCCCGACAGCCCTTATCCTGCTGTCTTTGGCTCCTGTTGCCTCAGGGATTTTTCGGTTATTAGAACAGAGTAACAGCGCAACCGTCATCACCCCCGAGAATGCACGCTTCTTTGCAAGTCCGCTTCCGATCGTGGCACATAGTCTGAGCGGTATTATCTTCTTGATGTTGGGGGCATTGCAGTTTGTCCCGAGTTTGCGCCGCTCGAAACCGGGTTGGCACAGAATGCTTGGGCGGATACTGATTCCAAGCGGGTTCGCCTTAGCGTTCTCAGCCATTTGGATGACACACTTCAACGAAATGCCCAAATTCGACGGTACGCTGGTCTACGGAACACGAATGGTCTTTGGTGTTTGGATGGTACTTACGCTTGTGGTGGGGACTGCTGCTATTTATCGGCGAGACTTTAGCAACCACGGAGATTGGATGACTCGAGCTTACGCCGTTGGGTCTGGAGGAAACACGCAGGTCTTCACTTCTGGGTGGTTGTTTCTCTTCTTTCCTGAGTATATGAATGACCTGACCAGGGCTATCACCCTTGGAGCGGGCTGGGTGATTAACATTATCGTTGCCGAATGGGTCATCCGAGGCAGGCTTCAGTCCAAGCAAAAAGGAGTAACCACATGAAAGCCGTTACCTACCAACAATATGGCACACACGAACAACTTAAACTCCAAGAACTCGAGATACCCGCACCCAAAAGAAACGAGGTGCAAGTACGTAATCATGCCACTTCGATCAACGCGGCTGATTGGCGTGTATTGACTGGCACACCAACCATCATGCGTTTGGGCTTTGGACTATTCAAACCCAACAACCCAGTCTTAGGTGCAGATGTGGCTGGCACAGTCACCGCCATTGGTGAAAACGTCACCCAATTCAGAATAGGCGACCTTGTGTACGGTGATGCCTCGAGTAGTGGCATGGGGGCTTTTGCCGAGTTTGTCTGTATACAAGAACAGCACCTTTCACCCGCCCCAAAGCAACTTTCGCTGGCACAAGCGGCGACTGTACCGTTGGCTGCTAATACTGCCCTACAAGGCTTACGCATGGGCAAAATACAAGCGGGTCAAAAAATTCTGATTCACGGTGCATCTGGTGGAGTTGGCACTTTTGCAGTACAAATTGCCAAAGCACTCGGCGCAGATGTAACTGCCGTTTGCAACACACAAAAAGTGGCTCAGGCTTACGCACTTGGGGCGGATACCGTGATTGATTACCAAAAAACCGATATTCGGCAAATAAAGCAGCGTTTTGATTTGATTCTTGACATTGCTGCCCATCGGCATTTTCTCGAGTACAAGCCGTTACTTCAACCACACGGACAGTACGTGATTGTCGGTGGAGCATTCAAATACATTCTCAGTGTACTAACCCAAGGCATGTTCTACTCAAGCAAAAACGGACAGGCGTTTGGCTCGCTTCTGGCAACACCAAAACAAAGTGATTTACTGTACTTAAGCAGTTTACTCGAGGCTGGCGCAATCAAACCAGTGATTGAACAAACCTATTCTCTGCTCGAGTTACCCAGTGCCATGAAGTATTTTAGCGCCGGACATGCTCGAGGCAAAATCAGTATTCAAATCGAGGTGTGAAGATGTTCGCCTCTACGCCATTTGGCGGATGTCATGCCAAACCCAAGAACATGCTAGGATTCTTGTAATAAACACCAAAGGAGGTGCTGCATATGAATCACAACCAAACCAGTGTCCGACTCGAGAAACGAGTTTCTCACGTTGCTAAGCCAAAAGTTCACAATAGGAGTTCAAGTGATTCCAGCATCCTTACTTTCGTGTTATCCGCCTAAAAAATCCCTTGGGGTACGCTAATGCCGCGCCATCCTGCGCTGACGGCGCTCATAGAAAACGCAGTCCAAAATTCTTTTGAACTGACCAAAACCGCTATTTCTACTCGAGCCAAAACGCCACTTGAACCTGAAATCATTGAGACAACCGACGAACCGTGGTGGGCAGACCTCGAGAACTTAGATAAAATCGAGGAATTTCAAGACCGTTCGCACAAACTTGGCAAAGGCAAACCCGCTCGGCGGCGCACTGTTGCCCAACTTCATGCTGCTTCGGATATTGACTTTAAGAACGATGACCGGAAATTTATTGACTCTGGACTCGAGGAACTGTTCATTCGCGGACTGATTAAAGAAGTGCTATGGCAACTTAAAAGCGGTAAGGAAGCCACAGTATACGTCTGCGAAGGGCAAACTGGTCTGGTGGCTGCCAAGCTCTATGTGGATTCTCGAGTGCGTGGTTTTAAGGACGATGCCCTTTACCGCGAAGGACGACACATCGGCGATGGACGTTTGAAAAAAGCCATTGACCAACGTTCCGAAACTGGAATTAGCGCCCAGAATTTTTTGTGGGTACAAGAAGAATTTCAACAACTTCATGTGCTGCATAGTGCCGGTGTGCGAGTGCCAAAGCCGCTTGCCCATGAAGCCAGTGTCATTTTAATGGAATTTATTGGCAATGAAAACGAAGTCGCGCAGCGTGTAGCTGATGCTAGATTGACTCGAGCCGATGCCGAAATTGCTTTTAATCAAGCCCTCGAGCAGTACGCCCGTATTTTAAGCACAGGACGGGTTCACGGCGATTTTAGCACCTTTAATTTGCTGTGGTGGCAAGGTCAATGCGTAGTGATTGATTTCCCGCAGGTGGTCAGCATTAAGCAACCGACTGCCAAAATGATTCTCGAGCGTGACATTCAAGGATTATGCCGCACTTTCAGCACTTTTGGCATTAAAAAAGATTGGCAAGAGGCATTAAAAATCATTCAAGCCAAAGCTCGGGCGCTACAAACCACCATGCTGACCGAGGAAATGGAGAATATCCTATGAGTGAAGAAACCCTAAAAAGTAACATCCTTGAAATGCTTGAAGAAACATTTGTACAACCACGCGGCATTTACCTTGACCGTGCCAAAGGCGGGTTGCTCGAGACCCTAAATTACATCAGTGCCGAAGTTGCATCACAAGAACCTAACAATCAGCGTAGCATTGCGGCTCATGTTGAGCATTTACGGGTGTATTTGGTGGCGCTGCATGGGTATATGAATGGTGCAACAGCCAAAACCGATTGGGATGCCAGTTGGCAAACGCATGGTGTAACCCAACTCGAGTGGCAAGCTCTACGCGAGAATCTTAAAGTTGCTTACAACGCACTGGTTCAGGATTTACAGGAAATTCCCGATGGCGACATCAGATTAGCTGAGAGCATAGCGATTTTGACCCATAGCGCTTATCATTTTGGGGCTATTCGGCAGTTGTTATTGGGGTTATCCTAGTTTTTTGGTATACTGTGACCAGTGCTAGTCAGGAGATGATTCTTATGCGAAATTGGCAACTTCAGGAAGCAAAAGCAAAATTTAGTGAGGTCATCGAACTGGCTGCGGCGGGCGAAGCGCAAGTGATTACCAAACGAGGTGAGCAAACAGCCGTGGTGGTCTCTCATGCCGAATATATGCGCTTACAACAAAAGAGCAAAACATTGCTCGAGGCGTTAGCAGGTATTCCAAAAGGCGAACTGCCAATTATCCGCGATAAAACTCCTGTTAAACGAGTAAAGCTCTAAATGCCTCGGTTTTTACTCGATACCAACGTCTTATCTGAGCAACGAAAACCACATCCAGATGCAGGAGTCATGGCATGGTTTGCCCAGCATTCCGTTTCAAGTAGTGTCATTAGTGTTGTGAGTATAGCCGAGATTGAACAGGGTATTTTGTTACTTGGTCGAACAAAACGAGCGACTGCATACCGAATTTGGTTAGCTGAACTCGAGCAAGACTTTTTTGGTTGTATTTTGCCAATAGACCGAGAAGTTGCATCCGCTTGGGCAGAATTAACCAGCAAAGCCATTCAGTTAGGACAAACCTTGAGTTATCCAGACTCGCTGATTGCCGCGACTGCTCTTGTGTATCAACTTACTGTTGTAACTCGTAATGTTTCAGATTTTTCTGGTTTTGTCCCTGTGCTTAACCCGTGGCTTGAGGATTTGAAGTAATTTTCCAACCAAACGATTATGTTGTTTTTTGACACTGGGTTTTTCGAGCATCACGCCATTTACAAATTCATGGCGAATTTCGGAACGCTGCTCGAGTTCAAAGTATTCTGTTTCGGTCATCATTTAAATAGTCTAACGGACACGTAACGAGGTCAAATGAACATTACATACTTAATCAATCCGACTCTCAAGAACACTGCCCTGAATGAGCTTTTCTCGAGTGCTTGGGGCAAACCTTCCAACGTAGATTTTCAAGCTGAACTCGAGGCTGCCATGTGTTACGTCTGTGCTTTTGACGACACTAAACTGATTGGTTTTGTCAAACTGATTGGCGATGCTGGAGTTCATGCGTTTTTGCTTGACCCATCGGTTCATAAGAATTACAAACGCCGTGGCATTGGGCAAGAGTTGGTGGCTCGAGCCGTAGCAGTTGCTAAAGAACGCGGTTGCGAATGGGTACATGTGGATTTTGAAGATCACCTCGAGCCGTTTTACCAAAAATGCGGTTTTAAGCCAACAAAAGCTGGATTAATTAGGGTATAACAAGAACCATGATCAGCCCAGAAATCGAATTTGCTTGGAACACCAATAACGCCGTCAATGCTGTACTACTCGAGCATCTAACCCCTCAAATGCTCGAGGCTGGCACACCAAGCGGCGGGTACACAGTCGCACAGCATTTGGCACACATGGTCGAATGCACCAAGGGTTGGGGAATGCAACTCGAGGATAGCGAATTGAAGAACTTACCGGATTTGTACTCGAATTATGATGAGGACACTGGTAATTTTGATACGGAAATGAATTTAGAGCGAATTAAAGTTGTCATGACCCAAACAAGGGATTTGGTTCTCGAAGTAGCTAAAAACGCCACTGGCAAAGGTAAATTGCCGCACTCGAGTCCATCTCAGTTTTTAATGCACATGACCATGCACGACGCGCATCATCGAGGACAGATTTTACTGGCATTAAAATCAGAAGGGTTTGCCTTACCCGATGAGAATTCGCTTTGGCTGCCACTGCGTTCCTAGGAAACCCTTGGAAATTCATGCCCTGAAAAGCTATACTCCATTAAAGGGCTTGAACTGGTTTAATTGATGACACCAACCATTTGGCAAAAATTTAAACAAATTCAAGTTTTTGTGCATTTACCCAAAGTGGTATGTTGGCACACTCGGGTTGTACAACTCTTAGTGGGTTTAGCATTGCTGCGTAAAAAGTCGATATTCACATGAACTCTGTGCTTGCTGCCCAAAACCTAACCATTCGCCGTGCTGCTCGAGTGATTGTCGAAAATGTCAATCTTGAGTTTAACACTGGCGAGGTAACTGCCATTATTGGTGCGAACGGCGCGGGAAAAAGCACATTACTGGCAGCCTTGGCGGGTCTGCGCGAACTTGGGCATTCGGACGGTTTGGTGCTGCTCGAGGGTTCAGATATTCGTGGGTTGACCAAGGGTTTGATTGCCTCAAAATTGGCTTTTCTACCTGCCCATTCAAGTGTACCGTTTCCTTTGTCGGTGCGTGAACTGATTTTACTGGCTGAACCTTCTGAACCTGCTTTTCTTGAAGCTGTAACAGCTATGGAACTCGAGGATTTAATCGAAAAGCCAATCACACAACTGTCCACAGGTGAAGCCAAACGTGCTTGGCTTGCCATGTCACTCTCTCGAGTCACCCCGATTTTACTGCTCGATGAACCTCTGGCTGGGCTTGATCCACGTTACCAAATGCGCTTACTCGAGACGCTCCAAGCTCGCGCCGAAACTGGGACGTGCATTGTGTTTATTGCCCACGATATTCCTTATGCGGCTCGGGCAAATCGGGTAATTGCCCTTGGAGACCATACAATCATGGCAGATGGCACACCGCTCGAGGTGCTAAATCAGGGCTTGTTGCGAGAATTGTACGGTGTGGAAGTCTGGATTGGACTCGACCCAAGTTCAGGGGCGCTTGTGCCATTACCAATTCGGGCGGTTTGA
>JBEGTV010000091.1:0-8007 GCA_041179225.1 Deinococcota bacterium
TGCAAGTATAGATTCAGCGCTGCTCGAGTTGGTGGCGCAAGAAGTCATGGAAATCGAGGGTGTTCAACCGCCCACAACGGTTAATAATACCTTCGAGATGCGGGCATTACTCGGCATTGTAATTCCTAAAAAAGTAGAGCGTCGCTCGAGTTTTGGTCGTGGTGGAAATATGATCGCCATTGGTGGGATGTATAAAACAGTGCATGATTTAATAGACGGAGTGCGGAGTGCTGAGCAAATTCGGCTGGAATTGCGGTTGTCTCGCGGGGCAATTCGTGAAATCTTAAAGTCTTTGCGTGGCTCTGGAATGATTGATTACTAAACCTGAAACTATTGTAGGCTAATGACCTCGTGAAGCCAGATCGTATTTGTTGCGAAATCACCCAACTCGAGCTTGGAATTGAACTCGAAGATGCCAGTCGCTATGCCGAAACGATAGCTGGGCGGCTTGAAATAGTTTGTGATGCGCTTGAAACCATTGGTCTGACGCGGCGAGCCGAACTGATGCGGGTTTGGTTGGGACGCTGGTTGCGGGTGGTGGATGTGCTTTTTGAAGAGCGTTTAGCCCAACAGAGTTTACTGATATTATCTGAACAGACCAACGATTCACAAAAATTAAATTAAGTGTTTACGCCATTCGATGGTGGCTGGGCTGCGAATAAAACCCAGTTTTTCATTAAGGCGCAGAATCGGGGTGTTGCTGCTGGCGTTAAAACTGGTGATTCCAGAAAAACCATGTTGTTGCCCAAAACGAATTCCCTCGAGCTTTAAGGCAAGTGCTAAGCCAAGCCCACGAAATTCACTGCGAACCCCAGTTAAGCCGTTGTGCAGAACTGTGCCGCTCGAGTCAAGGTATAAGATATTTAAGCCAATGTACTTGCCGTGTTGGATAGCAATGGTCACACCATCAGGCAATGCCGAAGGGGGATCAAAATTATTGGTGCAGAATTCTTCAAAAGAAAGCGGGATGTATTCGGCATCGGCTCGAGGAGCATCGTTTTCTAAGGTTAAGTAAAGTTGATAAAATTTTTCGGCACAATCCCATTCATGACGCAACTGACTGAGTGAACGCAGGTGAACATCAGCTTTGGAAAGCCGTTCCCAATCTACATGATGAGCTTCGGGGTGTGCATTCTCGAGTGGTAGCCATTGCGAGTAACCCCGAAAGGATTCGGTATAGCCACGATGCCACAAAAAATTATTGATGGTTGCGTCAAATTCACCTGTGTACAAAAGCATCAGATTGCTACCGCGTTCTTTTAGAATTGTCTCGAGAACCCCAAGTAAAGCCCCGCCAATGCCACGCCGTCGGTAGTCGTCTCGTACTCCAACTCGTACTTCGCCCCTCGAGTACCACGGAGCGGGACGTTGTGTGGCTTCGATCATACCGATGGTTTCGCCCCAACCCCAAGTGGCAATTAAACGCACAAATCCAAGGTTCGGGTCGCGGGCAGTGTCGCGTTGCTCGAGGTCATAGGCAGAGGTTTGACCACCAAACAGGGCATTGTCGAGCCATGCTAAACCCTCGTAATCGCTCGGCTGAAATTCGCGGATGGTGAGCATGGCGGTTAGCATATCAGCAATTTGTGCATGAGCCTGTACATATCAGCAATTTGTGCATGAGCCTCTACTTGATTGGCAAATCAGATGGGTGATTAAGTTTTATCGTTCATTGATTATGAAGCCGCACATCCAATTGCTTTGATTGGTTCGTATACCCAAGTAGAAACCAATTCACTCGAGAATAAATCTTGGGTCAAAGCGGCAATGCCTTGTTGTAGTTAAACGGGTTTGTGGTTGTGCTTTGTTGTGGTTTTAAGGAGTAATCATGAAAAAAAGGTTATGGCTAGGTGTGGCAAGTCTCTTGGCAGCAGCAGGCATTGGGGCTTTTGTGACCGCCTCGGATCACGATGATGGCGAGTCTGACAGCAAGGCACGGGCGTTAAACTTAACTGACCTGTATGTGTTCCGCGAAAAAGATCAAAACCCGAGTGTGTCCGATGACAGTCTGGTCTTTATTATGAACACTAATCCGCGTTCAGTGGCACGTCAACAATATGCGTTCTCGAGCAATGCCCGTTATGAATTTAAGGTCACTCGAGTTCGTAACAAAGACGACATGGCAACCGGAAAAACTGATGCCTTGTTGCGCTTTGAATTTAGCGCCCCCGATGCCAAAGGTCAGCAAGCCATGACCGTGACTGGAATCCGTGATGGCGCACAACGAATTGTTAAGACCAACACCGAAGGTCAACCAATCATGACCACACCACTAGGAGCAGCCCCAAAACTCAATCAAGTTGCAGTGGACAGTGCTGGTGGGGGAATCACAGTGTATGCGGGTTTGCGCGAAGACCCGTTTTTCTTTGATGTTGAACAATTTTTTCGAGTTAGGGCTGGTTTGGCTGGTTTAGGACCAAGTGTTGGCTTTCGTAGTCCCGGTGTAGATTTTACGGCTGGTTACAACGTCAATACCGTCGCCGTGCGCGTACCAATGGGTTGGTTAGCCAGTGCCAGTGGCGCAACTACTTTTGATGTTTGGGAAACCATTTCGGTTAAAAACCCCAAAAAACCCAGCGAATGGATGCAAATTGAACGCCTTGCTCGCCCAGCCGTCAATGAAGGTTTGTTACTGACCAATGATTACCTGAACACCTTAAACGCAGTCGGACCAGATTTTGAAGCTGCCGTGCTGAACGGTGACAAAGCCGCAGGAGAAGCGGCTGCACCCATTATTGGTGAAGTCAGCACAGTCCTTAAACTCTTAGGCAACGACCCAACCCGAGTCGGAGCGCTTTTGGGTGCATTCCTACCCGATGTGATGCGAATTGACACCACAGGTACTTCTGGTTATGCCAATGCGCTAAACGCCAAAGGTAGCCCAATTCGCGGACGTTTAATCAAAGACGATGTGATTGATATTACCTTGCAAGTTTTGTCTAACGGTGCAGTCAAAGGCGATAACGTAACTTACGATGGACCAAACGCTGGCGGCACCAAGCACAAACCCCTGCTCGAGACTTTCCCATTCTTAGCTGAACCTAATTAAAGTACAGCACAGTATTTTTCTCGAGGTGAATATGACCAATACATTAAATCGGTTTCCCATTTTTATCGTAGTTGCGGTAACACTTGCTTTGATTGGGATTTTTGTGTTCACCTCGAGAAGTACCTTGCCTGCTGCTTTGCGCTATCCGTTTCTGTCAGCCCTCGAGTCTCGCGCCAAGACCCGTACAGGGGCATACCAACAGGAAATGGCTTTTTATTTGGCTCGTATTGCACGTAATCCCAATGATGGTATGGATCGGGCTGCTTTGGCGGCGTTGTATTTGAAACGCGCTCGAGTCAGTGGTGAAGCTAATGCTTACTTTTTAGCCGAACAGTCGGCTGAGCGCAGTTTAGCGGCTTTGCCAGTCTTTAATTCTGGGGCGTTGCTGGTGCTTGCCGAGGTTGCCTTGGCAAAACATGATTTTACGAAGACACAGGTATACCTCAAGCAATTAAAGAGCTTCACACCAAAAAGTGCAGCAGTGTTGTCCTTAGAAACCAGCTTGGCATTGGCGCGTGGCGATTTGCCACGCGCTAAAAAGAGCATTGAACCTTTGGCTTTGGGTGTTCCTAGCACGGGGCATTTGTTGTTGTTGGGGCTGCTGCGTGAAGCCTTGGGCTTAGATGCCAAAGCGGATTACTTAGCGGCATTGCAACTCGAAGAAGCCGATGATCCGTTTGGTTCGGCTCGAGTCAGAACTTTTTTAGCACGTTGGTATTTACAACATGGTCAATTGCAATTGGCACAAGATTTGTTGCTCGAGGCTGGGCGAATCATGCCAAATGATGCTCAAATTCTGGTGTTGCTGGGCGAAACTTTTTTGCAACTTGGTCAATTAGCTGCCGCAGAAAAAATTTTTAAGGATGTCCATGAAAGTAACCAAGTCAATTTAACGGTTTTTAATCATGCGGCATTGCGCGGTTTGGCTCGAGTGGCACGTCTAAGAGGGCAAGATAATCCTGTACTGTGGCAACAAGCCAAGGATTCTTTGCGTTTAGAGCTGCAAAATGGGGCTTTTGGTCATGCTCGAGAATTAGCGGCTTTGTTGCTTGAAGATGGCTTAAAAGCTGATTTGCCTGATGCTTTGGCTTTGGCACAAGCCGAAAGTGTTGTTCGGACAGATGCCCAAACTTTACAGGTGCTAGCTTGGGCGCAAGTTAAGTCTGGAAGGCTGGCGGAGGCTCGAGTCTCTATGCTGCGAGCTTTGCGTTTTGGCATAAAAGACGCAGTGATGTTCTACCGAATGGGGCAGATTGAACTGGCTTTAGGTAATGTTAAGGCGGCTGATAAGTGGTTTTTTCAAGCCAAAACCATCAATCCTAGATTGAATTCTTTACTTTCTGCGCTTGGTCTCGAGAAATAAGGAGTGCTTGTTATGTTGGCTAAAAAATGGTTTTTCTGCTTACTGTTTTTATCTAGTTCTGCCTTAGCCCATTGGTCTGACCTGAGTGCAGCAGAGGTTTTAATCAACGACAACCAAGCCAGCTTAACCTTGACTTTTCCGACTCGGTTGGCAGAGGTTTTTGATACTGATCAAAGCGGTGTTTTATCGAGTGCTGAAATTAAAACCCAAAAGTCTGGGTTGCACAAATTCTTTAATCAAAAAATCAAGGTTTTATCTGGTGGTCAACAAGCTGACTTTAGGATGCAAGCGGCAAGCATAGCCAAAAATCTCGGACCCAAAGAAAACACCCATAGCACGATTATTTTGACCTATCAACTCGAAGCTGGGATCAAGGATTTTTGGATTGTCTATGAACTTTTTCTCGAAGGAGTTTCTACTGCCAGTTGTGTGGCGACTATTTTTTATAATAATCAAGTACAAGAAATTATTTTCCGACCTGATGCTAAAGAATTTAGGTATGATTCTCAAACTGCCAATATAGACTTTTTTGGTTTTGTCAAATTAGGCATCGAACATATTTTAACAGGGTATGACCATTTGCTGTTTGTGTTGTCGCTTTTGATGCTCGGCGGAGGCTTAGCGTATTTATTAAAGGTCATTACGGCTTTTACTTTGGCACATTCGATTAGTCTGTCGCTGGCAGCGCTTAACATTGTGCATTTACCTGCTAAACTGGTGGAAAGCGGAATTGCTTTAACCATTGCTTTTGTGGCTGCCGAGAATTTATGGCGCAAAGACGTGACGGCTTTAACCCGCAGCCGTTGGATTTTTACGTTTGTTTTTGGTTTAATTCATGGTTTGGGTTTTGCAGGGGTACTCAAGGAGATTGGTTTACCACAAAACAATGTGGCTGTTTCATTACTTGGCTTTAATGCAGGCGTAGAAATTGGTCAATTGGCAGTGGTGATTCCCGCTTTCTTGGTTTTGCAAGCCCTGAAACGGATTCCGTGGGAGTTGCGGCTGCGTCAAACCGTCTCGGTTTTTGCTGTTGCGGCTGGCTTATTCTGGTTTGTAGAACGGGCTTTTTCCTAGTATTTTCTCGAGCTTTTTCCTAGCATTTTCTCGAGCCTAAGAGCTTCTTTCTTAAAAGATTTATCAGGGTGATGTTGGCTAAAGGCTTGAAATAGCTTGTAGCGCATATAGGGCATACTTTGTTTGTTGGGGAGGGGTTCAAAGTGCTTTTCTCTGAGTGTCCCAAGGACAGCATGGGCTTCTATGCAAGCGGTTTGTAAGAGTGGCAGATAAATGGTTGAGGTTTGGGTTTCCACATATTTTATGGTCTCGAGTGGTTGCTTTAAGTCCAAATAGGCTAATCCGAGCAGTGCAGCGCGGTATTCGAGGTTGTCGTTTTGGCATTCAAGGTTTTGTAATAACTCAAGGGTTCTTTGTGGTTGACCTAGGAATAATTCTAGTTTGGCTTCTTCTAAAACCAATGCAGCTTGAAATTCTGGGATGATATGCTGGGCAGCAAGGGCTAAGTAAGTTCTGGCTTCTTCAAATTTGTGTCGTTCGATTGCCAAGTCAGCCATGATTAAACTGCGACTGGCGATTTTTGGACTGACCCCTTGGGCTTTGGCGTATTCCAAGGCTGTTTCTACCCTTGTCCAAGCCGAATCTAAACGCAGTTGGGTTCGTTCTAAAGCTGCCAAATTGACAAGGTACGAGCCTTCGATGTTTGGGTCTTGATTGGTTTTCAAGAGTTCTAAACCTTGCTCAAGATAAGCTCTGGAGGCTTCAGGGTGATTGGTTTCAAAATTGGCTTTACTTAAATTCAGTAAGGTTGCTAGTTGACTTTGTACGTCGCCAATACTCTGGGCATTCTCGAGCGAACGCTTAAACATTCGAGTTGCCGCTTTGTACTGACCAGCCAGCATCTCGAGAACTCCGGCTGTAGATAAGGCTCGAGTTAATCCTTGCTGCAAGCCACTTCTGGCAAATCCTTTTAAGGCTTTTTGATTGTGAATTTTTCCTAGACCCAAGTTATTTTGTTGGATCGCCAAGACACACAAGGTATTGTGAACCTCGGCATTTTGCGCGTCGGTGATGGCATTCTTACTATTTAATGCCCGTTCCAAATAGGTTTTTGCCTCGGTAAGTTTACCAGTTCGGGTCATGACTGTGCCTTGCCAGTAGGCTGCTAATCCACCTGCTTTATCACTTCGGTTGATATGAGGCAGAATAAATTCTAGGGTTTTTTCGTATTCAGCCAGTGAAAAATGCCATGCTGCTCGTTCTAAATCAGCCATAACCCGATGCTCTGGGGTACGCAGTCGAGCCTCGCGTTCTAAATCCCTGATGGTTTCACGCCAAATTCGGCTGTCTAAGCCTCTGGCTAAAGCCACTCGAGCCATCAGCACAGCAAAACGTTGTTCAAGGTCAGTGCCAAGTTCAAATACTTTGTTGTAACATTCCATGGCTTCTTTAGTGTGGTTTTGCCGAGTGGCGAGTTCAGCCGCTTCAAAGTATTTTTCGGCAGCTTTATTTGTTTCACCAGCCCGTTCAAGATGCACAGCAATGATTTGTGGAGCTAAACCCAAAATACTTAAGCGTTTAGCGATGCGTCGTTCAAGAATTTTGCGCCGAGCTAACGTTATTTTTTGAGTTGTTTGTTCGGCTTGCAATAAAGTAAAACCTGTCTGAGTGCGTTGTAATAAGCCGATTTGAGCGGCTTTTTCAAGGGTTTCAAGCACTTCAAAATCAGTTAAGCCCGTCACATCGAGCAGCATATGAGCTTCAAAGGGCTGACCCAATAAACTGCACGCCTCGAGAATCCGTTCGATGCGCCCGTCCGACTGAACCAGAGGCGCGTCCTGAATTAAGCCTAAGTCCCGAGCTAAAACTTGGGTTTCTGGTAATGGCGCAAGCCCTAGTTCAGATTTTAAGAATTGCTTAAAATCATTGTACCTTTCTCGAGCCGCATGTAAGCCAATCAATTGGGCTTCGAGCTTAAGAATTTGACGCACTGCATCTTCACGCAGAGCATCGAGTTGCAGCACTTCGAGCCAGACGTTCAAAGCAGCCAAACCAGTTAAACTTGCGGCTCGAGTTTGCAAATGAGCAAGCCGCAGTTTTGAGAAAGTCTCGCGCTGCATTTGTAACCATTGGTTAAAACTTGGGGCTTGTGGCACATCGAACCTCGACAAAAAATCATGACTGACCAAATGATGGTTTTGACTTGCTAGTCGTGCATCACATTGACAATGCAATTCGATAACTTCGCCAATATCTAGGAATTCTGATAAGGGTGTTTGCGATAGTCGGTATAATTCTTGACGCAAATTGCGTTTAGGATTCTCAAAAAAAAATTCATCCCAAAGTAAATCGGCTAGTTTTTCTCGTGAAGTTGCCCCTTCAAGCGCCAAGTAAGCCACTACACCCAAAGCCCGTTTGGTTGGTAAAACCAAGGCAGTGCCATTTAACTTAAGACGCGGTGTTCCAAATAAGCGAACATCAAGCAGTCCCTTTGCCGTTAAAGTCATGGGCTATTTTAACGGTAAAACCTAAGTACACGTCAAAACTTTTAACCCGCGCTTGAAAGCGTGAATTCCGATAC